>PWKX01000211.1 GCA_003559585.1 Mollicutes bacterium
CCAAAAGCGGCTCAACAAATTGTGCTGGATTTAAAAGGCAAACTAGAAACATCACAAATGACCATTAAAAGCCATAAACAACTAGATGAAGTTGAAGATGCCCTGCGCGCACTTGGTTATAAGCCTCGTGAGATTGACCGCATTGTTAAACAATTAGATGCTAAAAAACCAACTGAAGTGCTCGTCAAAGATGCGTTAAAATTACTCGGTAAGAAGTGAGGCCACACCATGGAAAAAACATTCATAAAACAATACCATACCTATCAAAAACATCTATGGGAACAGTTGATTGAAGGGAAAGCCCACGATTTAACAAAGGATGACCAAGCTCTATATCAAACCCTTAAAGATATGAACCCAGTCAAGCCTTTCTTAGAACAAGCCTTTATCGATCACCACCCAGATGTTTCTAAGCAACTTAGAGCCATTGAACAACAAGACCACCCACAACCCGAGGCTATCCTCCGGTTGATGAAAACAAGAGATTTATTAGCACAAGCCCAAGGTTACGATGATTATAAAACCATGATCATGAACTTAGACCATATTAAAGAACTCAGTGTCAAAAAAAAGCTGATTGCTAAGCTACAAACCGATCAAAAAAGACGCCAGACATTGATCAAACAACACGGCATCACCTATGACAATGTGTTTCAAGTGGTCAACCAAATCGGATTAAAACCAGTCGCCCATCATCCTGAAACAATTATGGATCAATTGTTTGAACAATTAGACATCCCGTTTGCGCGCAAACAAATCACATGCGTCATCGATTCAAATGGCATCGCGGGTTACGCACAAAAAATTGGTGAAGGTGATATACGTTTGGCCGCTCGACCAATCACATCACTCAATCATTTAAAAACATTTTTACACGAACTATCTCATGCGATTACAAAAGCGATTCAACAAGACACATCACTCAATCAGTTTTTAAGATCGCAGAGCTATGAAATGTTAGCGGTCATCTTAGAAAACATGTTCATCGATGAAGTTTGCACGCAAACTGAGAAGGAAACCCTACGTGATATCCAAATCATTCTCGATGGTCGGTTGATTACAAGTGCGTTGTTTGAATTTGATTTAAATGACTACCCTGATAACATCGAAGATGTCTTTAAAACCATTGTCACACACACCATGCCTTTAGAAGATCCAACGAGTTGGTCACAAGATACCTTTCGCTTTTCTGATCCATTAACCATTCAATATTACCCACTGGGTCATCTAGCGTATCAAAACCTTGCGCATATTATGGACCAAGAGGCGGTGCCACAGGCACACCGCTTACTATGGATTAAAGCTTTATTATTAGATAACCTCACCGACATCGATGTTGGTGGGCTCATATAAAAACCGATGATTTAATATCATCGGCTTTTTTTTGGCTGAAACAAGGCTTGAATGCCTTGGTGATCTAATTTGCTTTCAACGGCTAACATTAATAAGATTCTAGCTTTAGGGCCAGATAAGGTGCCACCCAGTATACAACCCGCTTTAACTAAGTCTTTGCCACCACCAATATAACCATATGTATCTAACACACGCCCGGATAACGCCCTTGATGTGATGACAATCTCAAGGCCGTGTTCACGGGCTTTTTTTATGCCATCCATCATATCACTAGGCACATTGCCACGGCCTAAGGCTTCAATCACTAAGCCCTTATAACCATACTCAATGTAGTGTTCGAATAAATCAGAGCTCATGCCGGCGTATACTTTAACAAGTCCCACATGTTTATTATGTGCCGCTGGCATTTGGTAGGCTTTGCGTTGTACTTGAGAGCGATAATAAATCACATCCTCATCATCAATGATGCCTAAGGGGCCAAATTCCATGCTTTTAAAGGTATCTAGATTTAACGTATGGGTTTTGGTGACCTCACACGCCGCATGGATTTGGAAATTCATCACAACCAAAACCCCGCGTCCTTTCGATTCTTCATCTAAAACCACTTTAATACTTGAATCAAGGTTTGTGAGTCCATCATAACCTAACTCGCTCGCATTTTTCATAGAACCCGTTAACACAACAGGCTTATCATGGTCACAGACCGCATCTAAATAAAAGGCGGTTTCCTCAAGCGTATCAGTCCCGTGGACCACGATGACACCAGATACATCGTCTTGAGCTAAGTATTCATCGATTTTATGTTTTAAATCACACATTTTCTCAGGTGTGATTGAAGGAGAGGGTAACTTAGAAAACTCATAAGCTTCTAAATGCTTATAATCGGTTTCTTCATAGAGTGTATCAATGATCTCCTTAGGTGTAACCGATGGAATGGCACCTTGCAGTTTAGAACTAACTTTCATGGCAATCGTACCACCAGTAAATATTAAGACAACTTTGTTCATGTTCATCACCTCATGAATCCATTGTATCACGAAATGTAGAAATCGATTTAAACAACATCACATAAACGAATGATCACGTGCTATCTTCAATTTTTAAGTTTCTTATAATCAGAGTTGCATTTCACACGAAAGACGCCATATACGTTGTAGACATTTACCCCTTAACCATCGTTAACACCTTAGGTAAAACATATACTTAAGTTAACATAATATATATTATAGGAAGTAAAAGGAGTCAAAGGAAAAGTGGTGCTACTGTGGTGGTAGTAAGGTATATGACCGCGATGACCATATTAAACCACAGAGAATCATTATATTCACCCATATAATCATAGTCATAACAATCATATGACCATGTTTAATTTTGTCTTCTACTTTTCTTGGATATGACGAAAATTATTTCTCGTGTGCGCCCGTTTTTTAACTGAGTTGACTCACAATGTCTTATCGTGTTAAAAAACGCTTAGACGGCAAATTTTGTTCGATATATTTCACATACGCAGTCGTACGTTCAGTGACATGGTTGATTCTTTTTTAAACTGGTCCTGTGATTCATCGTTGTCGGTGTTATAATAGTGTTTGAGGTGATCACATGAAAAAACAACCACTTGCGTACCGTATTAGACCAAAAAGCATTGATGATATTGTTGGTCAAGATCATTTAGTTGGCAAAAACGGTGTGATTAGAAAAATGATTGATAAGGAGAACTACTTCTCTTTAATCTTGTATGGTGGGCCTGGGATTGGGAAAACCACGATTGCACAGGTCTTAGCAGAACACTATGGACTCAATCAATATACATTTAATGCTTCTACTGATAATAAAGCAGCCTTAAAAGATATCGTTTCGCACGCTAAACATTATGGCGCACTACTCATCGTCGATGAGATTCATAGAATGAAGAAAGACATTCAAGATTTTTTACTCCCACATGTTGAGGATGGGACGATCACCATGATTGGTTTGACAACAAACAATCCATACCATAGTGTGAACCCGGCTGTGCGTTCAAGATGTCATGTTTTAAAGTTAAATGTGATCACTGAAAAAGCACTCTTTTCTTTCCTAAAAAAATTGATTAAAACGTATCCAGATGATTTGAACGCTAACTTTCAAGATGCGGTCATCGATTATATCGTTCAAGCGTCCAATCGCGAAATTAGAACCGCGATCAACATGCTTGAATTGGTGGCGATGGCTTATGAAACTGAAACCGTGGATATCACAAAGGCCAAACAGGTCATCTTAAAACCAGCCTTAGCACTAGATAAAAATGAAGATAACTACTACAACATCTTATCAGCACTACAAAAATCCATTCGGGGTAGCGATGTCGATGCGGCGCTTCATTATTTAGCTAGGTTAGTGGTTATGGAAGATCTCGACAGTATTTTAAGACGTTTAACCGTGATTGCTTATGAAGATGTGGGGCTCGCCAATCCTTCTATTTATGGTAAGATGGACGCATGCAGTCGTGCTTGTGAGCGTGTTGGGTTTCCTGAGGCACGCATTCCTTTAGCGGCTTTGGTGGTTGAAATGGCATTATCACCTAAGTCAAACACCGCGTATAAAGCATTGGATAAAGCCATCGCTGATATTGAAGCGGGAAAAACCTATAAAGTCCCCAACCATTTGATCAACGTCGACAATTATGAGGATAAAGCGGCTTATCTTTACCCACATGATTATGATAATCACATTGTGAAACAACAATATTTACCAAATGAACTAAAAGATATGCGCTATTTTGAGGCTACCGATACTTCTAAATATGAAAGAGCCTTGAAAGCGCGTTTAGATTCAATCATAAAATACTTAAGACAGGACTGATCCATTTGAAAGACATTAAACAAGCGTTAAAACACGCTAAAACCTTAAACCATCAAAGTTTATTTCCAACCCCAGAGGTTGAAGCGGCTTATTTAAACCGCGATGACCAACGATTTAAAGCCGAACAAACGTGGTGTTACTTCATTGAAGACGCTGAGCCCTCTCGTGTGTACATCGCTTTTAACGACGACGATGCGTTTCAAGCTTTGGTGCAAGCGATTAAAACCTCTGATTTTAAGGATAAGACGCTTCAGTTTCAAGCGACTGAAGACGCACCAGGTACCATACAGTATTTAGACGGGTTATATAAACAAGCGGGCATGAAGCGATATAGTTATAATATAGGCATGAAAACCACGCAGCTCTATCATCCTAATGTTGAGCCTACCGATGTTTTGTTGTATGACCAGCAACAACCAGCTGCTTTATTTCAATTAGCCCAAGCTTTATTAGATGAAGATAGCTTTGGCATGACTTACACGCAGTTTCAAAGCTTTTTAACAAACAGCGACCATCACGTGTATGTCATAAAAAAACAAAACCAGTTCGTTGGTTTTGTTTTAGGACAAGTGTATGGGGATGGTCGCCATGTCTTTATCAGAGGCTTAGGTGTTAAACCAGATATGCAAGGGCGTGGTTATGGCAAACAGTTGATGGTAAAACTTTTTTCTGAGATGGCAAAGCTGGGTGTTAAACAATCGATGCTGTGGGTTGATCAAGCCAACCACAAAGCGGTTCAGTTATATGAAAGCCTTGGTTATGAGGCTTATGGTGATGCTGAGGCTATTTATTTATTAAAACTGAGTGATTAACCTTGATAACATACCATTTGAAACGGTCCGTGCGCTGTAATCATCAGCGACGGATCGTTTTTTATATCGTTTAAAAGGGCCTTAAGTGGCATTTGAAAGCGTTGTTTTAATAAACCATCAATTTCTTGTAAGGTAAGTGGGTGTCTTTTGACAAGACTTTTGATGGCTTTAAGGGGCGTGTCCTCAAGCGTTTGATAGGATTCATGACTTAAATAGTCTAAAGGGATGCCACCCAAGGTTTGTTGGATGGTGTGCATGCGCTTAGCAGATAATGGTTTTAGCGATGCTTGTTGTGGTGGTCTGACTGGTGTGTTTAAGTATAGGCGGTCGTACTTGATTTGTTTTAAAAGGGATTGAAACGCTTTTAAGGCATGATCATCGGTATTTAACCCTTCAACAAACATGATTTCAAGCCAAAGCTTGCCGGTGTATTGATGGGAAAAATCAATTAAACCTTGTAACATCTTATTAAACGATAAGCCTTTATAGGGGCGGTTGATACGCTTAAAACTCTCAACATCGTATGCGTCTAAAGATGGACAGACGATATCACACGCTTGTAAAGTGCGCATCACACGAGCATCATAGAGTCTTGAACCGTTGGTGATGATGGCAAGTGGGCCATCCCA
>PWKX01000100.1 GCA_003559585.1 Mollicutes bacterium
ACCTTTTGGGCCATTAACTGGCACACTAGTACCACCATCGATGTCGCATACAGTGGCAATCATTGAAGCCATCTTGGCAGCTGAACAAGGTGTAAAAAACATCACCGTTGGGTATGGTCAGTGCGGCAATATTAATCAAGATGTCGCCGCGCTTTTAACCCTTGATCAGTTGACTAATTATTACTTAAAACTGTTTGGTTATGAAGATGTGTTTGTAACAACGGTGTTACATCAATGGATGGGTGGGTTCCCTAAAGATGAAGCTGAAGCCATGGGCATCATCTCTTTAGGTGCGGCTGTGGCGACCTTGGGTGGTGCGACGAAGATCATCACCAAAAGCCCACATGAATCACAAGGCATTCCTACCAAAGAAGCCAACGCAGAAGGCTTAAGAGCTTCTAAAATCATGACCACCATCTTAAAAGAACAACGCTTAAGTGAATCAGAAGCGTTAAAACAAGAAATGGATTTAATTAAAAGAGAAGTTAAAACATTGCTTTATGCAACCCTAAACATTGGCAAAGGTGATTTAGCCCAAGGTGTCATCAAAGCGTTTGCAGCAGGTATTTTAGACATTCCTTTTGCCCCTAGTGAAATGAACAAAGGTGCCATATTGCCAGCTAGAGACCAAGAAGGCAACATCCGTATTTTAGAGTTTGGCAATCTACCTTTTGATGATGACATCAAAGCGATTCATAAAGCAGCCTTAAAAAAACGCGCGGATTTTGAAGGTAGACCCGTGTCATTTAAAATGACGATCGATGACATTTACGCGGTTTCACAAGGCAAATTAGTCGGAAGACCAAAAGCGCTCATCAAGGAGGCGTTATCGTGAAAATTGTTGATGTGATGGCCTCAGAAAGTTTAACAGGGTTTTACTACGACGACCAACAAGCCATTAAAGCTGGCGCAGAAAATGATCAGTTTACTTATCTAGGTGAACCGCTCACACCACATTTTAAAGCAATCCGTCAAGCCGGCGAAGCTTTATCGATCATGCTTGTTTTAGAAGACGGCTCTGTGGCTTATGGGGACGCTGTGGCTGTGCAGTATAGTGGTGCTGGTGGCCGCGATTCGTTATTTGAAGCCGCCAAAGCCAAAACGTTTTTCTTAGAAGCCATCAAACCGTTACTCATCGATTTAGATGTTTCTTCTTTTAGAGCCAACGCCAGACGCTTTGATTCTTTGCAAATAGAAAAAAAAGTGATTCACACCGCGCTTAGATACGGCATCACCCAAGCGCTGTTAGACGCAACCGCTAAAGCCAATGATGTGACGATTGCTGAGATCGTCAGAAAAGAATACAACATTGAAGACACCACGTTTAAACCCATCCCAATGTTCGCACAAAGCGGGGATGACCGTTATACTGCCGTTGATAAAATGATTTTAAAAGAAGTTGAGGTGTTGCCACACGCACTCATCAACAGTGTTAAAGACAAACTTGGCATCCACGGTGAAAAACTGTTGGATTATGTTAAGTGGTTAAAAACTCGCATCATCGATAAACGATTAAAAGAGGCTTATCATCCCATTTTACATATTGATGTTTATGGCACCATCGGTATGATTTTTAACGATGATATTGATAAATGTTTTGAATACTTAAAGACATTATCTAAAACAGCCGAACCCTTTTCTTTAAGAATAGAAGGCCCTATTGATAAAGGCAACCGCGAACAAACGTTGGACGCTTTAAAAGCACTAAAAGATAAAATCGATGACGATGATACAGTACACGTTGAAATCGTCGCGGATGAATGGTGTAACACCTTAGAAGATGTCAAGGTGTTCGCCGATCAAAACGCTGCGCATATGTTGCAAGTGAAAACCCCGGATTTAGGGGGCGTTAACAACACGATTGAAGCCTTGAGATATTGCTTAAAAAAAGGCGTCGGCGCTTACAGTGGGGGTTCGTGTAACGAAACCAATATATCGGCTGAAATAACCACTGAGATTGCCATGGCTTGTAACGCCAAACAATGCCTAGCTAAACCAGGCATGGGCACCGATGAAGGCATCATGATTGTTAAAAACCATATGATGCGTACCATAACGCTCATTGAAAGTAGGAAACAACATGCCAAAAACCGTTAGTGTTGGAACCTTAGAATCCAGTGATTGTATGATGACCATCAAACCGCATCACACCACCGTTATCACCATTCATACGGTTGTACACGAGGCTTTTTACGACCACATCAAACAAACCATTGATAAAATGATTGCCGCACATAACCTCAAAAATGTCCATGTCATTTGCGAAGATAAAGGGGCGCTTGATTACACAATTAGAGCGCGCTTGAAAACCGCGATTGAACGGTATAAGGACATCATTCATGGCTAGAAGTTATTTATTCATTCCCGGCAATGTACCCCGCATGCTTCAAAATATGGATGTGTTTGATGCTGATGCGGTGATCATCGATTTTGAAGATGCGGTCTCACTGACAGATAAAGATGAAGCGCGTCATTTGACGCAGCTGTTTTTGCGTGATCATCTACCACCAAGTTTAGATATTTATGTACGCATTAACAGCGATGCCCAGTTGATGAAAGACGATTTAATCGCCTTAGAAACCTTAGATATTCAGGGCATTGTTCTACCCAAATGCGACCAAGATACACTAAAAGAATATGAAGCCTCCCAAGCTAATTTTAGGGTAATTGGCATCATTGAAACACCCCAAGGCATGATCGAGGTAGAAAAAACCGCGATGCATCCTTGTATCGATGGGCTTATTTTAGGGGCTGAAGATTTGAAAAAAGAAATGGGCTTTACCCGCTCATCACAGACACTTTATTATCCTAGACAACGGCTTTTATATGCAGCTAAAGCAGCCAATATAAAAGCGATTGACACGCCGTTTACACACCTTGATGAATCCGGCTTATCTGAAGATGCGTGCGAAGCGGCTGCTTTAGGATATGAAAGCAAGTGTGCGATTCACCCTAATCAAGTACCAACCATCAATCAGCTTTTCTTGCCAAGTGAAGCCGACCTTATGGCCGCTTTGAAAATCGTAAAAAAACACGAACAAACAAACAGCATGCGGTTTTCTTTAGATGGTAAAATGATTGATAAGCCAGTGATTGATGCGGCCAAGCAATTAATAGAAAAAAGTAAACGCTACGGCGTTAAAGGGGTGCTGTGATGATCATCCATCAATCGATTAAAGACCTCTTTAAACACCTGCCACTTAAAGACGGCTTAAATATCTCGTTTCACCACCATTACCGTAACGGTGATGTGGTGTTAAACGCTGTTTTAAACGAACTGTATACTCAAGATCTAAAAGCGCTTAACCTATATCCTTCAGGGATTTTTCCTGTGCACACAAGCATTGTTGAAGGGTTAAAGCAACACCGCATCAACAACATCACCACCAATTATATGAACGGCCCGGTTAGCGCTTATTTAAAAGCACACGGACTACCAGGCGAACTTATCATGCAAACCCACGGAGGACGCGCACGGGCGATTGAAGAAAAAGAAACAGTCATTGATATTGCCTTTATCGCTGTTAGCGCCGCCAGCAAAGCAGGCGATGGCTCAGGCTTGCTCGGTCAACGCCCTTGCGGTGCTTTGGGTTACGCTGTGGCTGATGCGCAGCATGCACGCAAGGTGGTATTACTGACAGATACCTTGGTTGAAACCATTGAAAACCCAGAGATTAAAGGCGCCGATGTTGATCACATCTGCTTGCTTGAAACAGCCGGCAACACATCACAAATCGCCAGTGGCACCTTAAGTGTCACCCGCGATCCAGTTGGATTAAAAATTGCCAGAGAAGCGATGCGAGTCATCAAGGCGAGTGGCTATTTTAAACAAGATGTTAGTTTTCAAAGTGGCGCTGGTTCGGTGTCACTTGCCATCACACAAATGTTTGTTGATCAGTTAAAACAAGATCATTTAACCGCTTCATTTTTTACCGGTGGCATCACCGGTGTACACGCTCAAGCTTTAAAAGACGGGCTTGTAAGAAAGCTTTATGATGTACAATGTTTTGATGAAGCGGCGATTGAAAGTTTAAAAAACAACCCAAACCATGAACCGATGAGCGCTTCTTTATATGCCTCACCCAGTAATGAACAGCGTAAAATCAAAGCCTTAGACATCGTTATTTTAGGGGCCAGTGAAATTGATTTGGATTTTAATGTCAATGTGACCAGTGATTCCTATCACACCATCATCGGTGGTTCAGGTGGTCACCAAGATACCGCCGAAGATGCTAAATTAAGCATCATTGTTGCGCCGTTAATCAAAGCCAGAACCCCGCTTATTAAACACACCCTAACCTCACGCACCACCCCGGGCAAACACATTGCTTGTTTGATTACTGAACGCGGCATTGCGGTGAACGATGCACACGACCCCACTTTAAAAACAACCTTAGAAGCACAAGGCATTCAAACCCTTGATATTCAATCGCTGATGGACAAAGCGCACGCCTTAACGTTGGTGCCTGCGCCTTTTAAACGACCCAAACATCGCTTGGGTTATATTGAGGGCCGCCGCAAAGATGTGTTAGATACCTTGTATTGGGGTGAACGAGATGATTAAAGAATGTTTGCTTACTCAAGAAATCGCTGAGGTCAAAGCGTTGCTAGTGTTAACTGGTTTAGCGTATGAAGACAACCTTGATATCACCTTAGGCTTATATGATCAAAACACGCTTATCGCCACAGCCAGTGCAAAAGACAACATCATCAAATGTGTGAGTGTGCACCCGAATGAACAAGGCAAACAACATTTAAACACCTTGATGAGTGCCTTAATGAAACAGCTGAACCAGGCTGGTTATGAACAGGTGTTTGTCTATACGCAAAAAAAGTATATCGAACTGTTTAAATCATTGGGGTTTCAAACGATTGTGCAAACTGAATCTTTAACGTTTATGGAAGCTTTCTCTGATATTACCACAACTTTAAAACAGCTTAAAAAAACATATCAAATCAATGATTGTTTGAAAAATGCGGTGGTGTTAAACGCGAACCCGTTTACCTTAGGTCACCAACATTTAATTGAAACCGCTAAAGAAGATGGCCACCATGTGCTTGTGTTTGTGGTGAGTGAAGATATCAGTGTGTTCCCCTTTAACATACGCTTTAACCTGATCGATAAAACCTATAAAGACGACCCCAACGTGAGCGTCTTACCCACGCTTCACTATCTTGTATCCCGCGTTAGTTTTCCGCGTTACTTTTTAAAAACGGACAGCGCCATCAACCAAGCACATGCCATGTTTGATGTGCTTGTATTTAAAGATTATTACATGCCTATTTTTAATATAAAAACGCGGTTTGTCGGCGAAGAACCCTATTCAAAGATGACACAAGTATATAACAAAACGATGCAACACATGCTCAAAGACAAACTAACCATCATCCCCCGCAAACACATGAACGATGCGCCTATCAGTGCCTCAACCGTGCGCGCGCACTTAAAAGCGCAAAAACCGCTTGAGCGCTTAAAACCATTGTTGCCACAAGCGACGTATGATTACTTAACATCACCAGCGGCCAAGCCGGTGATTGAAAGGCTTAAAACCTATGAACACCGTCATTGATCAAAAACTAAAAGCCAAAGAAACAAGACG
>PWKX01000004.1 GCA_003559585.1 Mollicutes bacterium
CTCAAGTGTTGAAACCCTGATCACACATGAAACCATCAAGCTTATGTTGATTGGGGAGTATGGGTTTTTAATTAAAGGGCTTGAATGGCCCTTTGCGCTTGTGTTGCCTTATGTCATATCCTTTTATACGATGATGTCGTTATTAGAAGATAGTGGCTATTTACCTAGATTGGCAGTCTTATTAGATGGCATTTTAAAAAAGATAGGCTTGACTGGTTCGAGCATCATACCTTTATTGTTGGGTTATGGTTGCGGCATCCCCGCGATCATGGGGACCCGTTCACTGCCCAGTAAAAAATCAAGATTAACCGTGGCGGTGATGGTGTCTTTTGCGATTCCGTGTGTTTCTCAAACAGGGGCGTTTATTTCCTTGTTGGTTGAACATTCCTTATTGGCCCTGGTGATGGTGTTTGTGGTTTCAATCCTGGCTTTGATCATCGTTGGGTTTGTGATGGATAAAATCCAAAAAAAAGCAGTGCCTTTAACGTTGATGTCCTTACCAGAATTGTTGGTGCCTAAACCAAAAATATTTGGTAAAAAAGTGTATGTACGGGTAAAACATTATATTAAAGACGGGGCTATCCCGATGATCATCGCCATAGGTTTCACCGCGTTTTTCTATGAAATCGGGGTGTTAACCGTGATTGGCCGAGGCTTAGCACCGGTTGTCTCTGGGTGGCTACGCTTACCTGAGGAAGCCGCTACCCCACTCATTTTAGGGATTGTAAGGCGAGAACTGGCTGTTTTACCGCTTATTGATATGTCTTTAACCACCTTGCAGTTTTTCACAGCCGCGGTGGTGGCGTTGTTTTATGTCCCATGTATCGCCATGATTGCGACATTAGCCAAAGAGTTTAATTTAAAAACGGCCATCGGTATTTTAATCTTTACAACCTTTACCGCAGTCTTTATTGGTGGTATCATTGCGCGTGTGGGCGCATTATTAATCGGTTCATGATGTTGAAAGGATGATATATATGGATTATCTTTTATTGATTGTTGGTATGGTTGTTTTGGTACAAGGCGCTAATTTTTTTGTTGAAGGTGCTAGTGCGCTGGCCCGTTTTTACCGCATTCCAACGATCATCATCGGTTTAACGATTGTGGCCTTTGGAACCAGCGCACCAGAAGCCGCGGTGAGTGTGACGGCTTCTATTAAAGGGTTAAATGATATATCGTTAGGCAACGTGATTGGCTCTAGTTTGATTAACATTTTGGTTATTTTAGGAGCGAGTGCGTTGTTTATGCCAATCGTGGTGAAAGAACGGTTGATCAAACGTGAAATGCCGTTTGCGTTGTTTGCATCTGGTTTGTTGATCATGTTTTATTTTATTGGTCATCAAGCCATTGACCGCTTAGAAGGTGTGGTGCTTTTACTTGCGTTTGTGATCTTTATGGTGGTGCTTTTAAGAGGAGCCTTTAAACACCGTGAAACCGTTAAGGTTGATGTCGATGCCAAAGCACCCAGTAAAAGCATACCGCTTTTAATCATCGGGTTAATCGGTGTGATTTTGGGCGGTGATCTGGTCACTGAACACGCCAGCAACATCGCTGTTAATCTCGGCATGAGTGAGATGCTGGTGGGCTTAAGTGTGGTTGCTTTAGGCACCAGTTTGCCAGAACTGGTAACCTCGCTGGTGGCCGCACTTAAAAAGGAAGCCGACATTGCCTTAGGCAACATCATTGGGTCTAACATTTTTAATATCTTATTGGTATTGGGGTTATCGGCTGTCATTAGTCCGATTCAACTGACGTTGCTTGGTCTTGTTGATTTGATCTTATTGTTTATCATCACGCTGATCACCTTAATCTTTGCTTTTACCAACCGAACCATCAGCCGTGTTGAAGGATTGATGATGTTGATGATTTACGTGGGGTATTTTATATTTATTTTGATTAGGAACTAAAACTTTTAAAATGCTATTGCAATTCTTTAAAAACTGTTGTAATCTAAAAAAGGTTAGTATCGTATATGATCAGAAATAGGGTCTGATTGTCTCTACCCCGCACCTTAAATGTGGGACTATGATACACGTTTTTTAAGAGAGATGTAATACCTCCCTATTTTTGGTGCGTACTGCCACAAAAAATTATAGGAGGCTTTTTTTATGGAAAAAGTAGCAAACTTTTTCAAATTCCGTGAGCGTAACACCACCTTCAAAACAGAAGTGCTTGCGGGCGTCACCACGTTTTTGGCCATGGCTTACATCTTACCGGTCAACGCAAACATGCTTGGGGCAACCGGCATGCCGATTGCCGGTGTATTTTTCGCAACTGTAATGGCATCATTCATTGCGGCCATGATCATGGGACTCATCGCCAACTATCCTGTGGCTTTAGCACCTGGAATGGGCATCAACGCATTTTTTACCTACACCGTTGTTTTCACCTACGGTTTAAGTTGGGAAGCTGCGTTGGCTGCTGTACTCATTTCAGGTGTTTTATTTTTGGTCTTAAGTGTCTCAGGGTTAAGAAAAATGATCATTAACGCCATACCGCAACCTTTAAAATATGCGGTTGGTGCTGGTATTGGTTTCTTCATCACCTTTATCGGACTTAAAAACGCGGGCTTGGTTGTTGGTGATGGTGCAACGTTAGTCACGTTAGGCGACCTGTCACATCCGGCTGTTTTACTGGCGATTTTCGGCTTACTCATCGTGGTACTCTTATCGGTTAGAGGCAATCGCTTTTCACTGATTATCGCGATTGGCATCACCGCGGTGGTTGGTTTAATCTTAAATGCGGTAGGCGTTTCAAACATGCCATCGCTCGTCTCACAACAAGAAGGTTTATTTGAAGGCGCAGGCGAAACATTCTTTGCGTTTACCAGAGGCTTTGGTGAGTTGTTTAGCACACCACAAGCGTTACTCGTCATCTTTACGTTCTTGTTTGTTGATTTCTTTGACACCGCTGGGACCTTGATTGCGGTTGGTAACCGTGCTGGGCTGATCAGTGAAGATGGTGAACTGGTTGATGGCAATAAAGCGTTACTTGCTGATTCGATTGGAACAGTGGCAGGGGCCGCTTTTGGAACCAGTACCGTGACCAGTTACATTGAATCATCTACCGGGATTGAACAAGGTGGGCGCACTGGGTTAACCGCTGTGACGGTTGGTATTTTGTTTTTACTCTCACTCGCGATTTATCCACTGATTGGTATTTTCACCGCCATTGTGGATCCTGATACTGGCGCTGAGTTTTATCCAGTAACATCAATGGCACTCATCATGGTTGGCTCATTGATGGTCTCACAACTTAAGTTTATTGATTTTGATGATAAACCGGTTTTAATCGCTTCATTCTTAACGATTGTCTTCATGATTTTCTCATTCTCAATTGCTGAGGGGATCGCGGTTGGTTTCATTTTCTACCCACTCGCGATGATCGCCAGCAAACGCATTAAAGAAGTAAACCCAATCATGTATGGTCTCATGGTTTTCTTCATTGTTTATTTTGTTATTACCACCGTATTTGCTTAATAAACACCGCCATTATTGGCGGTGTTTTTTTAGGATAAAAAATTTATAATCATAAAGGAGTATGTGAAGATGAAACAAGGATTAACCATTGGTATTCAAGAAAAACCAGCCAGTAAACTACAGTGGCTGATGTTATCACTACAACATGTTTTAGGGATGTTTGGGGCAACGGTACTCGTGCCTTTACTCACTGGGTTACATATCGGTGTTGCGCTTGTGGCAAGCGGGGTTGGCACCATCATTTATATCGCAGTGACAAAGGGGAAGGTTCCCATTTATTTAGGCAGTTCATTTGCCTATATCGCTGCCATTCAGTATGCGGTGGCTGAACGTGGGTTTGGTTCAGCGTTTATCGGTTTAATGGCGGTGGGCATCATTTATGTGTTGGTGGCGATGATCATAAGGTTTACTGGCAGTGAGTGGATTAAAAAACTATTGCCACCGGTGGTCATTGGGCCAGTCATCATGATCATTGGTTTAACCTTAGCCCCAGTGGCAATTGAGTCAGCTGGTTTAGATGGCACACAAGGGTTTAAAACGCCACTGATTGCTTTGATTACGTTTTTAACCGCGGTTTTAATTGGGTTAAAAGGCAACCGGTTTTTCAAAATCGTACCGTTTGTGTGCGCAATCGCAGTTGGGTATGTCGCAGCGTTATTGCTTGGTGTGGTCACCTTCACAGAAATTTTTGCTGGATCACGCATCTTAACCATGCCAGAATTTAACATCATCGGCACCTACACCTTAGATTTTTCAATGGTCTTATTATTTGCCCCGATTGCCTTTGTGACCATCGCCGAACATATTGGCGATCACACCGTGCTTGGTGAGATCACCCAAAAAGATTTCATCAAAGACCCTGGGCTACATAAGACCTTACTTGGTGATGGGCTTGCGACGTTTGTGAGTGGTGGCTTAGGTGGCCCAGCCAATACATCGTATGGTGAAAACACAGGGATTGTGGCGATGACCAAAGTCGGCAGTGTTTACGTCATATTCTTAGCGGCCTTGATGGCTATTATGCTTGGTTTCTTAGGTTGGATTCAAGCTTTAATTGCGGCCATTCCTGGTGGTGTGATTGGTGGAATAACGATCTTACTGTATGGTTTGATCGCCAGTAACGGGATTAAAGTGTTGATCAAATCAGGCATCAACATCGGTCAAATGCGCAACACCGTCATCATCTCCTCCATCTTAGTGATTGGTTTAGGTGGGGCTTTCTTACAACTCAATGAAGTCGCCAACATGTCAGGCATGTCCTTAGCCGCGGTGGCTGGGATTGTTTTAAACTTAGTCTTACCCCACGAAACCGACCCATCACAAGACAAAAATAAAGCCTAACGATCACTCTTAATAAACAAGTACACTGAGATCCCTTTAAAATTAATCGCACGTTATCTGCGGCGACATTTTAAAGGGGTTTTTCTTTATCTCATAAGGTATTTCACAAGTCAAATGGGCGCGTTAATGTTAAACTATAGGTATCAATGTCACAGGAGTGAGACCATGAAGACAATCCATAACAAAGCAACATTAATGCCAATGAACGGTGCCTTATCATGAGCGCGCTTGTTATTTTTGGTGCGACGGGCGATTTGATGCATCAAAAACTGTTGCCAGCCTTAGCCAACTTATATCAATCGGATAAATTACCACAGGATACCACCATTTATTGTGTGGGCCGCAGAAACTGGGACACGGCTGATTATCTTAAACATGCTAAACAAGAAGCGAAAGACCTAGCTTTATTAAAAACCATCGAACCGCTACTCACCTACATCAAAATTGATTTAGATACCACCGCTGATTATGAGCGTTTAAAAACAATCATGGACGGTGATAACCATGCTAAAGACCGTATTTTTTACTTAGCTTTACCACCCACACTCTTTCCAAAAGCGGCTGAACAGTTAGCCAATGCGAGGTTGATTGCAAAAGGCAACCCTCATGAGCGGATTGTTTTTGAAAAACCTTTTGGTGAAGATTTTGCCTCTGCCAGTGACATCAATCAACTGTTGTGGCGTTATTTTGATGAATCACAAATATACCGCATCGATCACTATTTAGGCAAAGAGATGATTCAAAACATTTTAACCCTCCGCTTTGCCAAC
>PWKX01000117.1 GCA_003559585.1 Mollicutes bacterium
GGTATAAAAGGTTTGATACCAGCTAAGTTCTTGAAACACAATCACCATACCAAAAAACGCACTGATTGGTGGATAGATCACCAAGATCAGTGGAAATAACCACAACAATTTTAAACTTAAAATGTTATCGTTGGTGATGCGTTTGATGATTAAGGCTGTCCCAGCAGACATTGCGACATTCACGTGTGATAAACTAAGACCCAACATGAACGCATCTGTGATACTGTGGTCCCTTAGAAAAAGATAAGACACGATGTAGCCTACAACAATTCCAACATACGTCCCAGTGTTATACCGGTGCGTAGGATAGACAAAAAAAGCAAGCATTAAACCAAGTGTGGGCCACACAATGCTGGCGGTTTGGATCATGGCAAAATGAAAACCAATGATCACCGATGTGAAGATCATTAAAAAGGCTACCCCTTCATGTAAACACACACGTTTGTCCATGGAAACACCATCCTTAATACTTTATTTTATCATGAAATAGCGTACCACCAAACAAAAACGTTAAAGGGCTTTAAAAAACATGGTTTTGTGTTATAATTGTGTCGATTATAAAAGGAGTTGAGTTTTAATGGAAAACATCATTGAATGGATTGGGTATTTAGCCTCGTTTATCATCTTAGTATCCCTCATCATGACATCGATTAAAAAATTAAGAATCATTAATTTGGTAGGGGCCTTACTGTTTGCGTTTTACGGTTACCAAATCGCCTCACCACCAGTGATGATTATGAATCTAGGCATTGTCGTCATCAATTTATATTACTTAAAACAAATTTATGTTTCGAGTGAATATTTTAACATCATGCCGTTCACAGAACATGAAGGCTATGGTAAAAGACTGCTTGATTTTTACCAAAAGGATATTCAAGCGTTCATGCCTTTGAAAAATGATGTCATCAAAGAAGCGACGCATCGTTTTTTAATCTTACGAAACATGAACCCTGCCGGTATTTTTATCGCCACCAAACAAGATGATGAAACCTTAGCAATTAATTTAGATTATGCCACCCCGGCTTTTCAAGATTTTAAAACGGGCGCACACATCTATGATTCTCACACAGAAACCTTTAAACAAGAAGGGTTTAAACGGTTGATTGCTGAGGCGAAAAGTGAACCACATAAGCGCTATTTAGAAAAAATGGGCTTTGAACCACAATCAGATGACCAACCCATCATCTATCAAAAAAACCTTTAAGATTATACCGCGTGTATAATCTTTTTATTTTATGCATTTAATTGATAAGTGAAGTGATATAATATCACTAGAAAGGTAAGGTGAAAGTCATGTTAACATTGAAATCATTGGCTAAGTACTATCATGATAACGGACAAGTTGTCAAAGCCTTAGATGATATATCATTAACGTTTAATGAAGGGGAATTTGTCGTGATCACCGGTGAATCGGGATCTGGTAAAAGTACCCTTTTAAACGTCATCAGTGGCCTGGATTCATACGAAGCAGGCGACTTGTTGTTTATGAAAGAAGAAACAGCGTATTACGCCCAATCTGATTGGGAACAATACCGTAAAAACAACATCGGTTTTATTTTTCAAAACTATAACTTAATCGATAGTTATACAGTCTATCAAAACGTTGCAGTGGCAGCCATGATAAAGGGTGAGGATGAAAAGACTTATAAAGAGAAAGTATTAACCCTCATCGAACGCGTCGGCTTAAAAGGCAAAGAACATCAAAAAGCATCCACCTTATCCGGTGGAGAAAAACAACGCGTTGCCATTGCTAGAGCACTTGCGAAAGATGCACCCATCATCATTGCCGATGAACCAACTGGTAACCTTGATTCAAAAACCAGCGATCAAATCATGACTTTGTTAGAAGAAGTCTCAAAAGATAAACTTGTTTTAATGGTGTCACATAGTTTTGAATCGGTAAAAGCCCAAGCCACCCGTCATATTAAATTAGCTGATGGTGGTGTGGTTTTAGATAAAAACTTAAAAAAACCAAACACCTCACAAATAACGCCTACCCTACATGAAACCAAAACACTCTCATTCATGTCTTTGATTAAACTTGGTTTAAAAAATTTATGGGCGACGCCTAAAAAAACGATTTTCACCTTTTTGATTGCGCTGTTTGTGGTGAGTGTTTTTGCGCTTATTTATGGTGCATACGTCCAACAAACCAATACGGTTGGGGGTCAATCATCTCGCAATCCTAACCGGGTGATGATCACCAAAACAGATGGTGAACCCTTCACTAACCAAGAGATGAACCATTACCGTAGCCTTGATAACGTTATTGAAGTGATTGCTTATGATGCTTTATTTGATTTAGAAGCGCAAACAGTCTTTGATTTCACCAACGACCCTTACCGAAATATTATGTTTTACGCCAATGTGAATCATATGTCGGTGTTATCTGCCCGCGATTTAGAAGAAGGGCGCTTGCCCGAACAAGATCACGAAATTGTCATTGGGGCGCGTTATCATAATATTAGCCTCAACGACACCTTAGATTTAACGGTGAATGAATATCACCGTTTTGATGAAGAAGGTGCCAATATACCGACAAAAACCTATGAAGTTGTTGGCATCATCGAAGAGCGTTCATACCGTCAAACCATCTATTTCCATCCCTCGTTTTTCAACGATGCCTCTAACATCGCCACAGCTTTATTCCATGCAAATATCTCACCAAAAGGGGTTATGCATATAGGTGAAGCATCATTGGTGATCAACAGCGTATACATCGATGATGCACTGCCGCTAGGCACCATCAACATACAAGAACGTTTATCAACGCAACTAGGCAATGGCATCAGCCCTGGTGATAACGTTGTTTTTGATATGTTTGATCACCTACACGATGAACCACTGACCAACACCTTAGAGATCAACCAGCTTGTATCCAATCAAGATCATTATCATGATGTGGCTATCAGCTCAGATACTTTAATCATGTATTATGCTTCTGTTCCAGCCTATCAACTCACATTACTTGTGGAAGATAATTTTGCGGCAAATCAGGTGCTATCTCAGTTAGATGATCAAACCATCAATAGTATGTACCCCGCGGGCGTTGGGGGTTATTTTGATCCAATTGGACAAGCCATTGGAAACTTAATGCTTGGGGTATTATCTATCTTAGTGTTATTCATCATGTATGTGGTTTCCTTTATTACTTTGCGTAATATCATGGAAGCTAAAGGCAAAGATTACGTGATTTTACGGTCACTTGGATTATTTAAAAAAGACTTAAACATCATGAGTATCTTTGAACTCATGGTGATCATGTTTGTAGCCACCTTTACCATCATGATGTTGTTGTTGGTGAACCGTGTTTATATCTTCTTACCTAATTACTTGCGTTTTTATCAGTTCAGCAACTATTTATTTATGGGCATCGCACTGTTATTATTGGCGTTTTTCCTTGCCTTAAGGTTTAACCGCCAAATGTTTAACCGTAGCGTGATTAGTGCCTTTAAGGAACAGGGGTGAATGCTATGTTAAGCATAAAAAATATTGAAAAAACATACCATAAAGGCAAGCGAAACGAAAACCGTGTCTTAAAAAATATTAGTCTTGAGTTTCCAGCTAAAGGCTTGGTGATGTTACTAGGTGATTCAGGCTCAGGAAAAACGACACTTTTAAACGTTTTAGGTGGTTTAGATAAATTTGACCGCGGACAACTAGACCTTGAAGAAACCACACTGTCAAAATACAAACCAGATGTCATCGATTTAATGCGTAACAAACACACGGGCTACATCTTCCAAAACTATTACTTGCTACCGAATGATACCGTCCATGATAACATCGCGATTAGCTTGCGCATGAAAGGCATTAAAGACCCAAAAGAAATAGAAAACCGCATCAACCAACTATTGAAACTAGTCGGGTTACCACAATATAAAACGAGAAAAGCCAATCAATTATCCGGCGGACAACAACAAAGAATCGCCATCGCTAGAGCACTATCTAAAGACCCAAACATCATCATCGCAGATGAGCCAACAGGCAATCTAGACCGTCGCAACACCTTACAAATCATGAATATCCTTAAACAAATATCGAAAGATAAACTGATCATCATGGTTACCCACGAAGAAGCCTTAGCCCAACATTACGCGGATGATATCATTAGGTTAAAAGATGGGCAAATCATCAAAAGCGATCACGCCACGTCCACAAGTACCTTAGATACAACCACTGAATCAGATATTTACCTAGGTGATTTAGACCACCTCCACGCATCAAAAGCCGATCACCATACCATTGATTTATATTCTGATCATTCACAAAGAACCCCGATCAAAGCCAAACTCATCGTTCAAAACAATACCTTGTACATTGATGTGGCCAATGACGCTTTTAAAAACATCCATATCATCAAAGATTCAAGTGACACCAAAATCTTTGAGGAAAAACGAGAAATCATCGCCAAACAAGAAACCACTTTACCTGAAATTAACTACCCACCAATTGAATCAACAGAATCTCAAAAAGGCTCTGTTATTAACACCAAACAAACGATGTTGATGGCCGCTTCTAAAATTAGACGAAGCTCACGGTTTTCCAAAGCTTTATATGCTAGCTTTATGTTCACAGCTGCCATCTTTGCGATTGCCATCGCCATGTTTGCCAATGTATACATGTTTGATGATGATGCCTTTTTATCAAGACCAAAAGCTTATTTTGAAGTTGAGATGGACCACGACATGGCCACCATTGAATCTTTAGAAAACCAACCCTTTATCACGACCTTTGCCCCAAACACAACACAAAACCTCAGTTTACAATTGCCGCGTTTTTATAACCGCAGTTCAAACTATAACACACAACAACCTGTGGTTCCACTAAGCTTACTTGAAAGCAATACGATCATTCATGGCCGCATGCCAAGCACCCCTTTTGAAATCGTCATCAATGAACATTTAGCCAGACGCATGCTCAATGATTATGCTTTAAGAGAAGCCGGCGTGACAAGTTTTGATGACTTATTAAAACTAAGCTACCAAACCAATTTGATAACCTTAGGTGGTAGCCGTATTGTTGGCATCACCGAACAAAACGGTCCGGTCATCTACATGCATGAAAGCTTAATATATAGTTTGATCACCGTCTCACCATATACAGCATACGATATATATGAAGATGACTTAACCTTGCTTCAAGGTCGCTTGCCAGAAACACCAAATGAAGCACTGATTCCTGATCTTGATGAAACCTTTGAGCCGTTTAACTATGAACTGTCTAATCAAACCATACACGTGGTGGGAACCTATGATATTAATGACGAACAACCTTCATATCTTTTACTACACCCATCTGTGTTAAGACAAGTGTATGTCAACAACTTATCAGACAATGAACCGCTATACTATTTTATCAACGACCAAGACGCCGCAGAAACATATTTTAATGAACAAAACGTAAGTTTTATTAATCAGTATGAGCGTGAAAGAGACTTAGAACAAGCCAACCGCTTAACCAGTTTTAGTGGCTTATTGATTTTCACCATCATTGCGATGGGTGGTAGTGCCGCTGCTTATTA
>PWKX01000115.1 GCA_003559585.1 Mollicutes bacterium
ATTTTGATGGTGCTAGCAGCGTTTTCTTCAGGTAAAACCATTTTCAAAAATATTGAACGCTTAAGAATCAAAGAAAGCGACCGTGTGGCATCTATGTCTGAGATGTTAAACAAGTTAAAGATTCATCATACCATTGATGATCATACGATGGTGATTGAAGGTAAAAGACAGTATGAAGGATCAATAACCGTGAATCCCTACGATGATCATCGCATTGCCATGAGTGCCATCATCGCTAGTTTAAAAACCAAAGGAACCATAACATTATTAGATGAAAAATGTATGAATAAATCATATCCAAATTTCGTTGAAACGGTTAAACACTTAGGTCTAACCATTCAAAAGGGGGCATCATCATGAACAGTTTCGGGACTTTATTTAAAGTTACATTATATGGTGAATCTCATCAACCAGCTATTGGTGTGGTGATTGATGGTGTGCCACCAGGCATTGCCATCAATCATGATAAGATTAAAGCAGACCTTTATAACCGTAATCCACGAGATATAGGCACAACCCCACGAAAAGAAGCAGATTTATATGCCATCACCTCAGGTGTCTTTAACGGTAAAACAACTGGCTCACCCTTACATGTGATGATTGAAAATACCAACACCAAATCAAAAGATTATGAAGCTTTAAAAACACATTACCGACCAGGTCATAGTGACTTTGTGGCAAAGAAAAAATATCAGGGTTTTCACGATTACCGAGGCGGTGGTCGTTTCTCGGGTCGTTTAACAGCTCCACTTGTGATCGCGGGACAAATTGCTAAGCAATGCTTGCCTTTTACTTTTCACAGCAAACTAAAGCAAGTAGGTGATTGTCGAGATCTTAATCACCTGGATGATTACTTAACAAAAAAACAAGAAGAAGGCGATTCTGTGGGTGGTGTGGTGTCTTTACGTGTTGAAGGTTTGCCAGTTGGTTTAGGCGAACCGATGTTTGAAAAACTAACATCCCACGTGGCAAAAATCTTATTTTCAGTGCCTTCAGTTAAAGGTGTTGAGTTTGGCTCAGGCTTTGAAAAAGCACACCTAAAAGGCAGTGAGTTTAACGATACCATTATTGATGAGATAGGCACAACCAAAACCAATCATAGTGGTGGTGTATCAGGGGGGGTATCTAACGGCAATCCCCTCATGATTCAAGTGATGGTTAAACCAACCTCAAGCATTGCCAAAACACAACACACCTATGATGAACAAACGAGCGATGTTCAAACACTCAACATTAAAGGCCGTCATGACACAGCTCACATCAGACGCATTCCTATCGTGTTAGAAAATGTAACGAGCATCGCATTGTTAGACCTTTTTCTTCAATATAAAGCGTATCAGTTAAATGAAAAATAAAGGATTGTTCATGGTTAAAGATACGCCTTATGCTATAATAAATATATAGTTGAAAAGGGAGTGGTTTGATGAAAAAAATATTGGGATTGATGTTGCTTATTATCACACCGTTATTATTAGTGGGTTGTGATATCATTGAACAAGAAATTCAGCGTGCAGAATCCATTGAACTTGAAGATTATTTGGTGGATATACCTAATAGAACAGTTTATTTAAAAATTACAAGTGACGCCGATGAACCCGTCATTGAAGATGTGGTGATTAATGACACACAGTATGCATTGATCGATGAGGGGAACGACTGGTATCGTTTAGATGAGGTACCGATTGCCACGGCCTACAACATTGGCAGTGTATATTATCGCACAGGTGTTGGGGTTCGCTTATCGTTTGGTCTTAATCATGATATTAAGATTAAAGATGCATTAGATTTTTTACCGGATGAACAGCTCACACAGTTAGATCAAACCTTAACGTTTGATGCCATCACGTTTACACCATCTGAGACAGAATTGGTAGACATTGATGGCGATGAGCAAATCACCATTGATGTGATTGATGACTGGGTATGGCTTGTTTTAGATGATGAAGTGCCTGTTTATGTTGTGGTTGACATTGAAGGCGACATCTATGTGATTACTGTGCCTGATGATTTAGATGATTACTTAAAATAATTAAGGTTGAAGTCGGATTGATAAACTCAATGCGACTTTTTTCTTGAAAATTTTTTTACATTACTGAATAATCACAAATAAAGATTGCAGTTATGATTAGAAAGGTTTACGATGTGGTTGTTATGAACGAACCCTTACGTCTTCAAACACATACATTAAATGTACCTCCCCTTTTAAAAAAGAAACGCATGTGATGATGTGTTTCTTTTTTTATGAATAGATTTTCCCATTATTGAAAAATGACAAGAAACCAGCATGATAGCGTTTTATTAAGAAAGGATATGTGATATCGTTATCATGAAATTAATCACAGTTGAGGTGACCAAATGAAAATAATAAGTTGTATTAAACAAGTACCCGCGTCTTCTAATGTCGATGTTGATCCAGACACGGGTGTTTTAATTAGAGATGGTAATAACGTTAAGATGAATCCATATGATCTATACTCATTAGAAGCATCATATGCCATTCAAGCAAAAGCGAAAGATGCGAAAACACATGCGATTACGATGGGGCCTCCTAGCGCGTCTGAGGTTTTAAAAGAAGCTCTTTTTATGGGAACTGATGATGCTTCACTTATATCTGATCGTGCTTTTGCAGGCGCTGATGTGTTAGCCACAGCCTATACCTTATCACAAATGATTCGCTATATTGGCGGTTATGATGTGATTGTGTGTGGCAAGCAAACAACCGATGGGGATACGGCGCAAGTGGGCCCTGAGATTGCTGAGTTTTTAGGTATTCCACATGTGCCATATGTGAAAGATATCATTTCTGTTGAACACGATGCCTTGATTGTTAAGAGCACTTATGATGATTATGAAGAAATTGTGAAAATTAAAACCCCGTGTCTAATCACCATTGATAAAGGTGGCTTTGTGCCGAGATTACCTTCATATAAAAGAAAAATGTCGTTTAAAAATAACAAAATTCCTATGGTTTCATTAAAAGATTTACCTGATCAAAACCCCGATCATTACGGCTTGAATGGGTCCCCAACACAAGTAGAAGAAATCTTCCCACCAAGCAATGATATGGATACAGTGACCATCAATCAAACCCCTGAAAAAACTGCGGACACTTTGATTGATATTTTAAAAGAAAGACGATATGTGTAGGTGATAGCATGGCATACATAAAAGTAAATCAAAGCAAAGTTGATCAAAAAATTGCCGATAAATTACAAGACTTATGCCCGTTTGGTGCTTTTGATTATGAAGATGCTTATTTAAGCATCAACGCTGCGTGTAAGGTTTGTAAAATTTGTGTGACCAAAGGTCCTAATGGTGTGTGTGAGTTCATCGAAGATGATCGCCCACGCATTGATAAATCAAAATATAAAGGCATTGCGGTTTATATTGAGCATCACGATAACAAAGCCCATCCTGTTAGTTGGGAATTGATTGGTAAAGCGCAAGAACTCGCCAAAACAACCAAAGAAGAAATTCAAGCGATTTTAGTTGGTTCAAACGTGGAACATATTGCAAAAGAAGCTTTAACTTACGGTGTTGACCGTGTTTTTGTTTATGATAAACCGTTATATCATGATTTCAATGTTGAAACATATACACATGCGGTTGAACATGCTTTTAAAACCTTCAAAAGCAATATTATTTTAATGGGTGGAACCCCTTTAGGCAGAAGCTTTGCACCAAGGGTGGCGGCCCGTTTAAAAACAGGTTTAACAGCGGATTGTACCATGCTCGATATTAAACCAGATGGGGATCTACTGCAAATAAGACCAGCTTTTGGTGGAAATATCATGGCGAAAATTCACACGCCTAACCACCGTCCACAACTGGCAACCATACGTTATAAAATGTTTGATAAACCTGAAAAAACAGAACCAAACGGTAAGATTATCCACGTAGATACAGCTGATATATCAACACAAACCAATCTTGAACTCATCGAGATCTTAAGACAACCAAAAGTCGATGATATTTCCGATGCAGAGGTGATCATTGCTGTTGGTCGTGCGTTTAAGAAAAAAGAGGATTTAGCATTGATTGAACCATTAAGAAAACAGTTGAATGCAGAGGTTGCTTGCACGAGACCATTGATTGAAAATGGTTGGTTTGATCCCCGCAAACAAATAGGGTTAAGTGGGCGTACGGTCAAACCTAAATTAATCATAAACCTTGGTATCAGTGGTGCCGTTCAGTTTATTGAAGGCATGAAAGACTCAGAGTGTATCATCAGCATTAACAGCGATGATGATAATAAATTATTTGAATTATCTCATTATGCCATTAAAGGCGATATATACGACATCTTACCACATTTAAATGACCGACTTGAATCTATATTGAAGGGGGCTTCATAATGTATAAAACGATAGATGAAAAAGACATTAAAGCCATCACCGACATTGTCGGTGAAAACCGAATCAAAACCAAAGATGACATTGAACCAGATATGGCGCATGATGAGTTAGGAACCGTCGCAAAAGTTCCAGATGTTTATGTACAAGTCACGGATAAACATATGGTATCTAACGTGATGGCTTACGCCAATCAACACCATATTCCTGTGACGGTTCGTGGAGCAGGCACGGGGCTAGTTGGTGCGTGTGTGGCTGTCCAAGGTGGCATTTTAATGGATATGTCAAAAATGAATAAAATCTTAGCGCTTGATAAAACAAACTTAACTTTAAAGGTTGAACCGGGTGTGCTTCTTTTAGATATATATGACTATGTAGAAAAAGAAGGCTTATTTTACGCCCCTGACCCTGGTGAGAAAACGGCCACCATTGCGTGTAATATATCCACCAATGCTGGTGGGATGCGTGCGATTAAGTATGGTGTGACGCGTGATTGGGTGCGAGGGTTAGAAGTCGTTTTACCTAATGGTAAGATTGAGTGTTTTGGTGGTGAAGTGGTTAAGAACTCCACCGGTTATGCACTTAAGGACTTAATGATTGGCTCAGAAGGAACCTTAGGGGTTATCACTGAAGCCACGTTAAAATTAATACCAAAGCCAGTGGCTTCAACAAGTTTACTCATGCCTTTTGAAACAAGAGCACAAGCCATTGAAGCCGCGCCTAAATTAATCATGAATCATGTCCTACCCACAGCGGTTGAGTATTTAGAACAAGAAGCCTTAAAACATAGTGAATCGTTTTTAGGTAAAAAATTACCACACAATACCCATGCATCTTATTTGCTGTTAACGTATGATGGTAATAGCGCACATGAAGTAGAAACAGCGATTGAAAAAGCTAGTGATTTAGCGGTGAATGAATATGGAGCCCTTGATGCTTACTTAATTGATACCGATGAGCGAAAAGATAGCGTTTGGAGTGTGCGTGGCGGCTTTTTAGAAGCGATTAAAGCCTCTTCTCCAGCGATAGATGAATGTGATGTGGTCTTACCACGTAAAGAAATCGCCCCATTTCTAGCCTTTACACGGGATCTTGCACAAACGATGCAGATGCG
>PWKX01000185.1 GCA_003559585.1 Mollicutes bacterium
AAAATTTATGCACAAAAGACAACGTTACAACTCTTCACCAGGAGTGTAATGCTAAAAGAACAGGTAGGTCTACCGGCTTATCATCATCCTACTATGCACCCTTCCCGCTAATGCAGTGGTTTATGTGCAGTTCGTCCGAATTACGGTTGCTGGGACAGCTTGGGATTCAAACCCAATTCCCTGTTAAATATTCACCTTTTCTCTATGATTTTAGTCTAAGCCTACAAGCATAAATTGTCAAGCTAAATTTGTGATGTTATGCTATAATAAATTTTGAAAGGATGATGATATGAGAGGCTTTGAAATTGCAAAAGGTTACCAAAATATTACACTACCAAGACGTAGTACGGCTTTAAGTGCTGGATATGATTTTGAAATTTGTGAATCGATTACCTTAAAACCTAAAAGCATCAAACGTGCCAAAACAGGGGTTAAGGCTTATATGAAAGACGATGAGGTCTTAAAACTATACCCGAGAAGTTCACTGCCTAAAAACTATGGATTAACAATTCCAAACAATGTTGGCATCATCGACGCAGATTACTACAATAATCCAGATAATGATGGGGCTATCTTTATTCAACTTTATAATTTTACTGACCATACCGTTACCTTAGAAAAAGGCACAAGAATCGCTCAAGGGATTTTTGTTCACTATTTAAAAGCTGACAGTGAGCCTTTAAACAATCATAAAAGAACCGGCGGATTTGGCTCCACCGGCTCATAAGATGTCAACTTTGTTGGCATCTTTTTTTATTGTTCAATCGCAAAGATAATCTCACAAGAAGCCGCCAGTTCATCACCAACATGTGCGGTCGCGGTGCCTTTACCAATTGGACCTTTTATTTTTGTGATTTCAACGGTTAAAGTCAGTTGATCACCAGGAATGACTTGTCGTTTAAAACGGGCTTTATCAATCCCTGCAAAAAAGGCGTGTTTACCAACATAATCTGGTTGTTTTAAAATCGCCACAGCACCAGCTTGTGCTAAAGCTTCAATGATGAGCACACCTGGCATCACATGATGGGTTGGAAAATGTCCAGCAAAAAACGGTTAGTTAACAGTGACGTTTTTAACCGCGACTATGCGTTTACCTTCTTCTAGTTCTAAAACACCATCTACCAGTAAAAACGGATGCCTATGTGGCAAGATGTTTTTAATATCATTACTGTTTAATAGCATTAAATCTCCCTTTCTTTCATGAAGGCTAGTGTGGCATTATGACCACCAAAGCCTAAAGAATTTGACAAGGCAACGCGGATTGGTTTTGTTTTACCTTCATTAGCGGTCACATCTAAATCACACTCAGGGTCTTGTTCTTTGATGTTAATGGTTGGTGGCACAAAGCCATCTTTAAGCGCCATCACACAAATGACTGCTTCAAGGGCACCACTCGCACCAAGTAAGTGACCACTCATCGATTTAGTGGAACTAACTGATAAGGTTGAGGCATGGTCCATAAACAAATCTTTAATTGCCTTTGTTTCTATTTTATCATTTAATGGCGTGCTTGTCCCATGTGCATTAATATAATCCACTGTGTTTAAATCAAGATGACCATCCAGTAAGGCCTGTTTCATACATTGATAAGCCCCGCGTCCCTCAGGATCAGGGCTTGTCATATGGTAAGCATCACAGGTTGCCCCGTACCCAACGATTTCACCATATATCTTAGCACCACGTTTTTTTGCATGTTCATATGATTCTAAAATTAACGTTGCCGCGCCTTCACCCATCACAAAACCACTACGGTTTTTATCAAAAGGCATGGATGCCTGATTGGGATCATCGGTTTTAGCTAGTGCTTGCATCACACTGAACCCACCAAGCCCTAATTTGGTAATAGAAGCCTCTGCCCCACCAGAAATAGCCACATCATGGTAGCCATCTCGGATGCTTCTAAACGCATCGCCGATGGCGTTGGTTGCACTGGCACAGGCGGTAACACTGGCCGTCGCCATGCCTTTAAAACCATACTCAATCGCGATATTACCAGCCGCGATGTTGATGATCGATGTTGGTATGAAAAACGGGCTAATACGGTTATAACCGCGTGCCTTAGCTTTATCTTCTTGTTCAGCGATGGTTTCAAGGCCGCCGATACCACTGGAATAAAACACACTAGCACGATATGGGTCAAGTGTTTCTAAGTTAACATCAGCATCTTTGATGGCTTCATCTGTGGCCATGAGTGCAAATTGAGTGAAACGGTCCATCCGTCTGGCTTTCTTTTTCCCAAAGATAGCCACAGGATCAAATCCTTTGACCTCACCAGCAATTTTAACATCAAAATCTTCAACGTCAAATCTTTGAATGACATCAATCCCATTTTTGCCAGCTTTAATGGCTTCCCATGTTGTTTTAACGTCTAAACCTAAAGGCGTCACAGCGCCCATGCCTGTAATAACAACTCTTCTTTTATCCATTAAACCATTCCTCCATTCACACTGATTGTTTGTCCTGTCATATATGAGGCTTGTTCGCTGGCTAAGAATAAGACGACATTCGCCACATCTTCAGGTTTCCCAAACCGGTTTAGGGGGATTTGTGATTTGTATGAGGCTTTCACATCGTCATTTAATTGTTCTGTCATTTTTGTTTCAATGAACCCAGGTGCCACACAATTGACATTGATTTGTTTTTTTCCGAATTCTTTGGCTAATGACTTGGTTAAACCTATTAGACCTGCTTTGGTAGCTGCGTAATTTACTTGACCTGCATTACCAATAATGCCAACGACACTTGATATATTAATGATCTTGCCAGATTTTCTTTTTAACATACCACGGGTCACATGCTTACACATGTTCCATGTCCCTTTTAAGTTAACATCCACAACCGCATCAAAATCAGTTTCTTTCATTCTAAGCATCAAGGTATCCTTGGTTAAACCAGCGTTATTGACTAAAACATTAATCGGTCCTAATGCGTCTTCAACAGCCGTGATGATATCTTTTGATGCTTCAAAATCAGCGATGTTACCCTTCACAGCCTCAACTTGAACGCCGTATGTTTCCAGTTGTTTTTTTAAAGCGGTTGCTTTTTTTTCATTGGCGTGATAGTGAAGCCCAATATTATACCCGTTTTTGGCAAACGCCTCAGCAATCGCTGAACCGATACCGCCGGTTGCCCCAGTTATTAATACGTTTTGATTCATTTACACCAACTCCTCTACAACGTGTTTTAACGATGCCACATCATGGACACTATAAGCGTTTAAATCACGATCTATTTTTTTCACAAACTTAGCCAACATTGGTTTGGGTCCTATTTCAATGAAGGTATCATACCCATCAGCGATCATCTTCTTAAGCATATCATGAAATAAGACCGGTTGTGAAATGTGTTGTGACATCAATGGTTTTAAAGGTTCATCCACTAAGGTGGCTGTCACATTCGCATATAAATCCCCTTTGGGTTGTTTTAAATCGATAGGCTCTATATATTGAGCGAACTTATCTGCCGCAGATTGCATAAGCGGACTATGAAAGGCACCGGCGGTTTTAAGTGGTATGATGCGTTTGATTGATGTGGCTTGTTCTTTAAATGCATCAAGACCAGCTTTCCTACCAGAGATAACCAGTTGATCTGCCGCATTCACATTGGCTAGATAAATACCTTCAATGGCGTTCACTAAGTTTACAACTGTTTGTTTATCGCTTCTAACCGCAGCCATAACACCGGGGTTTGTTTGGGTCGTTTCATGCATCAACCGACCACGTTCGTTGATGATTGATAATCCTGTTGAAAAGTCATACACACCTTGATGGTAGTAAGCAAAGCATTCACCGAGTGATAAGCCTGCACTCGCTTTGGCATGAATGCCTTCGTGTTCAAGTTGGTCTTGAATAGCACAGCTTAAAGCGTACATCGCAGTTTGCACAAACTGGGTGTGTTCTAAGGCCGTTGCATCATGAAACAAATGATTAATAACATGGTGTTTTAACGTCTGGTTGGCTTCATCAATACGTTGTTTAATGATGGGATAATGTTCGTATAAATCCTTGCCCATCCCGAGAAATTGACTGCCTTGTGGTGAAAACAAAAAAGCACATTTCATGTTCGATCGACTCCTCATAATTTAATGACAGCCCCGCCCCATGTAAACCCAGCACCAAAAGCAGCCGTGATCATTGTGTCACCTTTTTTTAATGCGCCAGTTTTGATGGCTTCATCAATGGCAATTGGGACACTAGCCGCCGAGGTGTTGCCTGTATGGTCAATATTAACAAACATTTTATCGTGTTGAACCCCTAAGGTTTTAGCGGCTTTATCAATGATACGTTTATTGGCTTGATGGGCGACGATCATGTCAATGTCATCTAGGCTTAAGTGTGTTTCTTCTAACAGCGATTTTACCACCGAAGGCAAAACAGCGGTTGCGAATTTAAAAACTTCTGCACCATTCATTTGTAAAAACGGTCTTGTTTGTTCTGGGGTTATATAGTTCTTTTTTAAAGGGTATCCATCCATTTTTAAATATCCTTTTTCATCCCCTTTAGCGTATGTTAAAATCGCAGGAATATGGTTGGTGTCACTTTTTGATAACACAAAAGCACCCGCGCCATCACCGAATAACACACACGTGTTACGATCTGCGTAATCGGTAATTTTGGTTAAGGTTTCTGCACCGATGATTAATATGTGTTGATAATCACCACTTTTAAGCATCTTATCGGCAATGTTTAAAGCATAAATAAAACCTGTGCACGCTGCGTTTACATCAAATGCAGGAATGGCACGACAACCCAATCGGCTTTGCAACATTTGAGACACACCAGGAAATGGTTGATCTGGGGTTACGGTTGCCACAATAATCATATCAAGATCACTGGCTTTTAACTTGGCATCATCAAGGGCATTCAAGGCAGCTTGATAAGCTAAATCTGAGGTGTTTTCTGTCAATGTAACTGGTCTTGATTCTATGCCGGTTCTTGATTTTATCCATTCATCTGTGGTTTCAACGATGGTTTCCATATCGTGATTTGTGACGCGGTTTTCTGGGGTGTAAGCACCAGTGCCTGCGACTTTACTATAAATCATTTAATCACACCTTTTAAGTTTTCATAATTAAAGCGTTGTAAGAAACCAATGCTTCTATATGTGTTATAACGTTCTTTTGTGATCTCAAAGGCACTGTAAGAATCGAAGTGCTTTAAAGAACGCATGATCGTGTCTTTAATATTTAAACATGTGTTTTTAGGATGACGATGGGCACCGCCAATTGGTTCTTTGATGATGCCGGTGATGATGCCTTGTTCACGTAAATCATAGCTGGTTAGTTTCATTGCTTCAGCAGCGTCTTTGGCTTTTGAAGCGTCTTTCCATAAAATTGACGCATAGCCCTCAGGGCTAAGAATAGAATAAATGCTGTTTTCAAGCATATACACATGATTGCCCACCCCAATGGCTAAAGCTCCACCAGAACCACCTTCGCCTAAAACAACCGCAATCACAGGTACTTTTAAACCACTCATTTCATAAAGATTTCTAGCAATCGCTTCACCTTGACCTCTTGATTCTGCGCCAATGCCGGGAAAAGCACCAGGTGTGTCAATCAGTGTGATGATTGGTCGGTTAAATTTCTCTGCTTGTTTCATTAACCGTAAGGCTTTACGGTAACCTTCTGGATGAGGCATCGCAAAATTACAAGCGATGTTTTCTTCTGTTGTTTTGCCCTTTTGTTGGCCAATAACCGTCACAGCCCGTCCTTCAATCGTCGCGATGCCACCAACGATGGCTTGATCGTCTTCAAACGCACGATCACCATGTAAGTCCATAAACTCATCAAACACGCACTCAATCACATCTTTAGCCGTTAAACGTTTAGGATGTCTGGCTAATAATACGCGGTCCCATGCGGTTAGTTTTTTCATCATGTTGTTTTTATAGGCTTCTATTTTTTCATTAATTTCTGCTTTAGCTTGGACATCGTCTAATTCTTTTAATGTTGCTTCTAATTGATTTAGACGCATTTCTTTTTTTAAGATATCCATCTTTTACAGCTCCTTTTGATGAAAACGTAATAATTGATGAATGGTATCACGCATATGATGACGATCAACCACTTTATCAACCATCCCTTTTTCAAGTAAAAATTCAGAGCGTTGGAAGCCTTCTGGTAAATCCTGTTTGATGGTTTGTTTAATCACACGTGGCCCTGCAAAGCCAATTAAGGCTTTAGGTTCAGCTAAAATGATATCACCGAGTGATGCAAAAGAAGCTGTAACCCCACCAGTGGTTGGGTGTGTTAAAACAGATATAAAAAGTAACCCTTGGTCATTAAACTTCTTTAATGCCCCTGAGGTTTTCGCCATTTGCATCAAGGAATAAATTCCTTCTTGCATGCGTGCTCCACCCGAGGCGATAAACATCACAAGTGGTAATTTTTTCATCATCGCGTATTCAATGCTTTTAGTAACCTTCTCACCAACGACAGAGCCCATAGAACCCATCATAAAATACGAATCCATCACCCCAATCACCAAGGGTAATCCTTTGATTTGAGCATATCCATAAATATAGGCTTCATCTAAACCGGTCCGCTTTTTATAATCGGCAATTTTCGACTCATATCCATCAATAAAAAGGGGGTCCAATGTGATATAACCTAACCCTTTTTCGATAAAAGAATGTGAATCAACCATAAGGCTTAAACGGTCTACCGCTCTTAATCTAAAGTGATGGTGACAGGCCGGGCATACAAACCGATTATTGACGATGTCTTCACTCATAAAGGTTTTTTTGCAGGCATCACATTGTTCATATAAGCCTTTGGGGACATCCGGTGTTTTTGTCGATTCAAGCGGCTTTTTCCGATAAGAAATCGCGTGTTTTTTAAACGCTTTTTGTTTGTCGAAAGCTTGTTTTAGAAGATCAGACTTCATAACTCAACAACCTTTCCATGTATTGCGTGATAAAGCCTGTGTTGATATCGCCATTCACAAACACATCATGCATTAAAATCATCATTAAAAAGTATTGATTGGTATCGACACCTTCAATGATCAGTTCTTCTAGTGCACTTCTTAGTTTTCTAATGGCTTCTAGTCGGTCTTTGCCATGAACAATGAGTTTACCCATCATAGAATCGTAAAATGGAGGCATGTCATAACCGGTATAAAGCATGGTGTCCATGCGAATCCCTAAGCCTTGTGGCATGTGAAACATGGAGATATGCCCCGGTGCTGGTTGAAAGTTTAATTTTGGATTTTCTGCGTTTAATCTAACTTCAATCGCATGACCTTGCATCTTTAGGTCTTTTTGAGCCATAGACACGGTTTCACCAGCAGCAATTTGTAGTTGTTCTTTAATGAGATCAACACCTGTGATCATCTCGGTTACTGGATGTTCGACTTGGATTCTAGTGTTCATTTCAATGAAGTAAAATGCATCGTCTTTCACAATAAACTCGACTGTACCTGCGTTTTCATAACTCACCGCTTCGGCTGCTTTAATTGCGGCAGCATACATCGCTTGTTTCATCGCTTGGGGTAAATTAGCTGGTGCTTCTTCAATCACTTTTTGATTGCGTCTTTGGATGCTACAATCACGTTCACCTAAATGACGAACATTTTTGTATTTATCAGCTAAAATTTGAACTTCAATATGACGAGGATTTTCAATGAGTTTCTCAACATACACCCCATCATGATTAAAGGCAGCCTTCGCTTCTTGCTTGGCTGCATAGTAACCCTTATCAAATTGGTGTAAAGATTGGACCACACGCATTCCGCGGCCTCCACCCCCTGCACTGGCTTTAATTAACACAGGAAACCCGATCTCTTCATCAATTTTTTTACCAGCTTCTAATGAGACTTCCTCTGCGCTACCAGGCACAAGTGGTACCCCTGCATCTTTCATGATTTGTTTGGCTTTTGACTTATCACCCATGTTTTTAATGGTCTTTGCACTTGGACCAATAAAGGTAATATCGCAAGATTCACATAATTGTGCAAACTTAGCTTGTTCACTTAAAAACCCAAAGCCTGGGTGAATCGCTTCGGCTTTGGTATTGATTGCTGCGCTTAATATGTTTTCCATGTTTAAGTAAGAATCTTTAGCATTGTTACCACCAATACAAACCGCTTCATCCGCTAAAGAGACATGCAGTGAATGCTCATCGACTTTAGAATATACAGCCACGGTTTCAATACCCAATTGTTTACAGCTTCTAATGATTCTAACCGCAATCTCACCACGATTGGCAATCAGTACTTTTTGAAACATTACGTGATCTCCATCACGGTTTGGTCATACATCACCATGTCGCCATTTTCTATATGAATGGATTCAATCACACCATCTTGAGGCGCTGTGATTTCATTCATAACTTTCATGGCTTCGATGATGAATAATGTATCGCCTTTTTTGACACTTTGACCAAGCTTAACAAACGGAGGTTGGTCTGGTGAGGGCGCCTCATAAAAAGTGCCCACTAGTGGTGCCTTAATGGGTAAGCGGTTAGATGGCTCAGCTTCTTTTTGGGTAGGTTTAGGTGGGGTTGATGGTTTTGATGAGTCAACTTCAACAACCTCACGACTGATTTCTTTTTGTGCTTTATGAAGTTCAATTTTTACATTTTCTTTTTCTAGTTTAAGTTGTGACAACTCAGAAGCTTCAAATAGTTTTATGATGGTTTTTAATTCTCGATTATTCATAAGGATAACTCCTATATATTTTGATATTCAAATTAAAATCAGAGTAAAAAAAACAGCGATTTACGCAACTTCTTTTTCAATATGCGTTAATACGTCGCCTACTGTTTTTAATTTTTGAACTGTTTCGTCTTCAACGGTCACATCAAATTCCTCTTCAATAGCCATGATTAATTCAACGACATCTAGTGAGTCTGCGCCTAAATCATCTAAAATGCTAGCATCACGTGTGACGTCGGCTTGATCGACACCCAGTTCTTCAGCCACAATAGCTTGTAATTTTTCAAACATGTTAAAACCTCCTTTTTCTTGCATTATATGCCGTATAAAATTGAATGTCAATATATTTTGATGTTCAAAATAACTAGCACCGCTTACATGATATAGCATGCATATGTACGTGAATTGATATGTGATGATTACGTGTTTAAACTAAAGTGATGTAAACAAAAATAAAAACCCTTTAAACGTTTATTTAAAGGGTTTTATCATGGTTTCAAAATTGTTGTTATTGTATATTAGTTTTCGTACATACTTGTTGGTTTGTTTAGGAACTATGCTTTTTTATAATTATTTCAATTTACAGCGTCCATAATGAACAACTGCGTCATAAAAGTGAACCGTCTCTTGTGTGGTTACCAACGTAAAGTTTTCATCAATATCGATGATCTCGGCGCATTGGTCGTTATGCATCACAAACATCGGACTGGATTGAACCCAAGACCTAAAGGTTTGAAACAAGGCAGATGTGTGTGTTTTTCTAATCTGTTGGATGGCTTTGATTAAATCATGCGTTAAGGTTGATAAGTCAATAGCTTGAGAGGCTACATCATGAAGACATGTGCTTGTTTTTAAGGGTGCGGTTGTGAGGTTAATGCCAATGCCAATGACGGCTTTATTTGATTCATGGTTTCGTTCAATTAAAATGCCTGACACTTTTTTGTTTTCAAGGTAGACGTCGTTAGGTAATTTAAGCTTTGGACTTAGATCATACTGATTAAAGACGTGTTTAAGTGATAAGAGTGCGATGAGAAACGCTTTTTGATAACTCAAGGGTTCATTCAAGTAAAAACTGCCATAAAACCCTGTTTGCTTGTGACTGATCCATGTCTTATCCCGCTGACCACGTCCATGTGTTTGTTCATCAGCCATAAGCAACGTATCTTCATCTAATCCATTTTTTATTTGCTGTTTTAAGACGTCATTGGTCGAGGTGGTTGACTTTAGTTTAATGATGTTCATTTTTCTCACCACAAATCATATGATATGTTAATAAAAAAAGCGCCGAAGCGCTTTTTTAAGCTTATTTAAGTGCTTGTTCCATGAACCAAAGTTCTTTGTCATATTCAGATACTTGATCTTCAAGCATGCCTACTGTAACAAAATCACCTTGATCATCAGAGATGTTGCGGATTTCAGTCGCAAGATTTCTTAATTTTTCAATTTCTTCTTTTAAGATTTTGTAGACTTCAGGAATTTGATAATCTCTTGATTCAATTTCCTCTACATTCGTGACAGCTAGATAGTCTTTCAAGGTAGCAAGTGGGAACTCGCCGATCATTTTAAGACGTTCTGCAGCTTCGTCATAGTTTTCAAATAACATATCGTAAAGTTTTTCAACATACACGTGAACAGGTTCAAAGCGTTCACCGACCACATTCCAGTGAAGGTTGTGGAATTTTGTGTTTAATACAGCCAAATCGGCCACATATTGGTTCAATAGTTTTGTTTGTTTTTCCATAGCTAATGCCTCCTAATTTGATTTCAATATTATTATAACATAGTGGAAATAAAACTCAAGGTTTTTGCTCTATCTATCGCTTGGATGCTTGCGCTTCTTTTAGGTTCTTTTTAAGTTCGCGTTCGGCTTTTAAGAAGTCTTGTGTTCGACGTCTGTTTTCTTCTAAACGTTCTTTTCTAACGTCGTTTAAATGTTGCATGGCAGAGTCTTTATTTAGACCTACATGCGCTTCTTGTGCGATGACATTAATGACATTTTCTTGATGTTCAAGGGTGCCGTTAATAATCACTGTAAATAAGACTTTGTTTTCTTTAACCATTTTAATATAACCCACATCAATCACGCTGATTAGTGGGGCGTGGTTGTTTAAGATGGCAAAGTCACCGTTGTTTTTAGAACTGATCACAACGTAATCGACTTCTTCATTGTATAACTCACCACTAGGGGTGATAACAACAATTTTCATAGTGACACCTACTTCATAGATTTGGCTTTTTTAATCACATCGTCGATGCTACCAACCAAACGGAACGCATCTTCTGGATAATCATCGTATTTGCCGTCTAAAATACCTTTGAAGCCACGTAAGGTTTCATCAACTGACACATATGAGCCTTTTTGACCGGTAAACTGTTCAGCAACGTGGAAGTTTTGTGATAAGAATAAGCGTAAACGACGGGCTCTGTGAACCAGTTGTTTGTCTTCTTCTGATAACTCATCCATACCAAGAATGGCAATGATGTCTAACAACTCATTATAGCGTTGGATGGTGCGTTGTACTTCACGTGCGATATTGTAGTGTTCTTGACCAACAATTTCTGGTTCAAGGGCTCTTGAGGTTGAAGCTAAAGGATCAACCGCGGGGTAAATCCCTTCTTCAGAAATTTTACGCGATAAGTTTGTTGTGGCGTCTAAGTGAGCAAACGTGGTTGCCGGTGCAGGGTCAGTATAGTCATCAGCCGGCACATATACAGCTTGAATGGATGTAATTGAACCTTCTTTTGTTGAGGTTATCCGCTCTTGAAGTTTACCCATTTCAGTAGCTAAAGTTGGTTGATAACCAACCGCTGAGGGCATACGGCCTAATAAGGCTGAGACTTCACTACCAGCTTGTGTAAACCTAAAAATGTTATCGATAAATAATAACACATCTTGTTTTTCTTCATCACGGAAGTGTTCTGCCATGGTTAATCCGGTTAAACCAACACGCATCCTAGCGCCTGGTGGTTCGTTCATTTGACCAAATACCATGGCGGTTTTATTGATAACCCCAGATTCTTTCATTTCATAGTATAAGTCATTACCTTCTCTTGTTCTTTCACCAACCCCAGCAAACACACTAATACCACCATGTTCATGGGCGATGTTGTGAATCAATTCCTGGATTAAGACGGTTTTACCAACCCCGGCACCTCCGAATAATCCAATCTTACCACCCTTAACATAAGGGGCAAGTAAGTCTACCACTTTAATGCCCGTTTCTAAGATTTCTGTTTCACTAGAAATTTCATCTAACTTAGGGGCAATGCGGTGAATCGGCATACGTTTGACTTTTTTATCAATGGGATCTTTTTCATCGATGACATCACCTAAGACGTTAAATATGCGACCTAAGGTTTTTTTACCGACTGGGACACTGATGGGTTGACCCAAATCCGTGACTTCCATCCCACGATACAACCCATCGGTTGAATCCATGGCGATGGTTCTAACCATATGATCACCCAGATGTAGGGATGTTTCTAAGGTTAAGTTGATTTCTTCAGAACCTTTTTTACTTTTAACAAGGATGGCGTGGTTGATTTCCGGTAACTTGTCTTCAAACTGTACGTCGACCACAGGGCCCATCACTTGGATGATTTTACCTTTATTCATAAGGATCCTCCTTTAGTTCAATGCCTCTGCGCCACCAATGATATCGGTTAATTCCGTGGTGATTGAATCTTGGCGTGCGCGGTTGTATTGAAGCTGTAAATCTTTAATTAAGTCTTTGGCGTTGTCCGTTGCACTTTGCATGGCGGTCATTCTTGAGGCGTGTTCACTGGCTTTGGCCTCTAAGATACTGCCAAACAGTAAATTGACCACATACATCGGCAATAAGGTTTGTAATACTTGCTTGGCACCCGGTTCATAGATATAAAGCGCGTCATATGACCCATCGTCATCATCGTCTTGATTAAGCAATGGGTTTAATTCAAGTGGCACCAATGTTTCTTGTTTAACTTCTTGGCTTAGTGTGTTGATGAATTGGTTGTAAAACACAACAATTCGATCAAATTTACCCGATAAATACCCTTTAATAAATGAATCGCTAATCGATTGAAAGTCTAAATATTGTGTGTCATCACGTACTTGAATGACATCATCGTGAATCATAGTATAGCCTTTACGTTTAGCAAATTGAAAGGCCTTGAGGCCAAGCGCTGCGATTTCGAATTCATCATGGCTTTGATGGTGCTGTTTGATGTGTTTTTCAAATGCTTTAAAAATATTGTTGTTGTAAGGACCAGCTAAACCACGGTCGCTTGAAACAATGATATAACACACTTTGTCAATCTCTCTAGATTCTAACATTGCGTGTGATAAGGTATGATCGTTATTTAAAACACGCGAAAGAACACGGCTTAAACGACGGGTTAAAGGTCTAAACGCCTTAATCGAACGCTCTGCCTTTTTAAGCTTAGCCGCTGATACCATGTGCATGGCATTGGTTATTTGTGATGTTTTTTCTGTGGCATTGATTCTTGTTTTTATCTCACGCATGGATTGCATCGATGCGCACCACCTTTATTAGTTAAACTGTTTTTTGAAACGTTCGATGACATCATCAAAATCATCGCCTTCAGGTAATGATTTTTCTGTTTTAATGTGTTTAAGGATTTGTTGGCCTTTATCATCGTTTTCAAAGAAATCATGTAATTCTGCTTCAAAGCGTTTGATGTCATCAATGTTGATGTCATCTAAATGCCCATTGGTTAGGGTGTAAATACTAATGACTTGTTTATTAACTGGAAGAACTTCGTGAAGACCTTGTTTAAGGATTTCAACGGTTCTTTTACCACGTTCTAATTTTTTCTTTGTCGCCTCATCTAAATCACTACCAAATTGTGTGAAAGATTCTAACTCACGGTAACTAGCTAAGTCTAATCTTAAGGTCCCACTAACTTTTTTGATGGCTTTAATTTGTGCTGAACCACCAACACGGCTAACAGAAAGTCCGGCATTAATCGCTGGTCTAACACCCGTGTAAAAAAGATCGCTTTGTAAGAAAATTTGACCGTCTGTGATACTGATAACGTTGGTAGGAATATAGGCTGAAATGTCACCGGCTTGTGTTTCAATAATTGGCAGCGCAGTGATTGAGCCACCACCTAAATCATCTCTAAGTTTTGCGGCTCTTTCTAATAAGCGAGAGTGTAAGTAAAAGACGTCACCTGGATAAGCTTCACGACCTGGTGGACGACGTAAAAGTAGTGATAACTCACGGTAAGCGGTGGCGTGTTTGGTTAAATCATCGTAAACCACGAGCACGCTTTTGCCATTAAACATAAATTCTTCACCAACAGATACCCCTGCATAAGGTGCTAAGTAAAGCAATGGTGCCGGTTCAGAAGCACTGGCTGAGACGATGATGGTGTAATCCATCGCACCGTGTTTTTTTAACATTTGTTGTACTTGAGCGACGGTTGATTCTTTTTGACCAATCGCGACATAAATACAAATCACATCTTCATCTTTTTGATTGATGATGGTATCGATGGCAATCGACGTTTTACCTGTTTGTCTATCGCCAATGATAAGCTCGCGTTGGCCACGACCGATCGGAACTAGAGCATCTAAAACCTTAATGCCTGTTTGGAGTGGTTCATCTACAGATTTTCTAGCCATAACACCTTGAGCTTTTTGTTCTAAAGGTCTTGTCTTATCCGTTTTTATGGCACCAAGCCCATCAATGGGCTGGCCTAAAGGGTTAATCACGCGACCAATTAGATCATCGCCAACGGGAACTTCTAAAATACGACCACTGGTTTTTACCGTGTCGCCTTCTTTAATGTCCGTAGATTCATCTAAAATGATAACCCCAACATGGTCTTTTTCTAAGTTTAAAGCCATGCCGTAGACATCATTATCAAATTGTAGCAACTCACCACTCATCGCTTCATCTAATCCGTGAACCAATGCAATCCCATCACCAACACTGATGACGGTTCCAACATTATCGGTCTTTATATCTTTCGAATACTTTTGGATTTGTTCTTTGATGAGGGCGCTCATTTCTTTTGTATCCAATTTACTCATGGTTTCACCTGCCTATTTTGTCAACCCACGTTTTAATTGAGATAAAGTCGCATTGATGGTATCATCGATGACTTTACCTTCAAACTCAAAACGAAGGCCACCAAGAATCTTGTCGTCAACTTCATTGTTGATGGATACTTGACGGTTATATTTTTTTTCAAACTGTGCTTGTAATTGTTTTACACGTTTATTATCTAATGGTTTTTTACTTTTCACAACCACATGCATACGGTTGTGCATCTTATCGATGAGATCATCATAATCAGCCGCAATCTCGTTTAAAAAAGCGATGCGGTTATTGATAATGATCACATGCATAAAGTCTTGAAACAAGCGGTTAAGTTCACACGCTTTAACCACGTCAAACTTATCTTTTTTATCAATGTTAGGATGGGTAAAAAAGGCTTTTGTTTCATGATCAAACCCTTTTAAAAATTGTTTAAAATCGTCTTGGATGCGCTCGATAACAGATCTTTCTTTAGCAAGTTCAAAAAGCGCAACGGCATATTGTTCGCTTAGTGCGCTCATTGTTGACTCACTTCTTTGATGGCTTGATCAATCAAGCGATCATAAGTCTTTTTATCGATTTTCTTTTCAATGGCTTTATGCGTTAACATGGTGGCCACATCAATAATTTCATTGCGCATTTTACTACGCGCCAACTCAATTTCTTTATCCACATCTTGTTTCGCATTATGTTTGATGCGCTCAGCTTCTTGCTTGGCTGATTTAATGATGTCTCGTTTTTGACTTTCAGCCTTCTCTTTAGCATCATCAACGATTGATTTGGCTTCTTCTTTAGCTTTTTCATAAACTAAAGACGCATCTTCTTTTAATTGCTTAGCTTCTTCACTTTTTTCTGTCGCATCGTTCAACTCACCGTCTACGATATCACGACGTTGGTCGATGAAGGATGTGATTTTATCCCAAAAAAAGTATTTTACAACCACAATTAAAAGGAGTGTTGCGACGATTTGTATGACCATTTCAACAGGGTTTATCCCAGTAATCCCTGAATGATCAATTAAAGATTGTATCGCTTCTGCGACTCTATCCATGGTGCTCACTCCTTAAATTTGAACCGATTTATGTGGTAAAGATTAATACAAATGCGATGATTAATGAGTAAAGCCCTGTGGTTTCAGCCATGGCTTGACCAACAAGCATGGTTGTGGTGATTTTACCACTTGCTTCTGGTTGACGACCAACAGCTTCTGCGGCTTTACCAGCTGCAAAACCTTGACCAATACCCGAACCTAAACCACCGATCATAGCAATACCGGCACCTAATAAGGCAAGTCCACTAATAAAATCTGCATTGTATACTGCTTCTGCTAATAATAACATTTGAAATCCTCCTAGTTTTTATCTATATTTTTTTAATTCATTTCTTCTTCAGATTGGACACCCATTGCTAAGAAAATCGTTAGCAACATAAAATACACAAATGCTTGTACAAGCCCAAATCCAATGTTAAAGATTGGGTGAACAACAAAGGCAACTGGCACGATACTCACAACCGCAGGTAATAAGTTCATAAACAACACTGCGATGACCGCCCCACTTAATAAATTACCAAATAAACGTAGGCCCATGGCGACTGAGGTTGAGAGTTCACCGATTAAGTTAACGGGCAACAACAACACCGAAGGGCTACTTAAATCTTTTAAACGTTTCCAAGGGGTTCGGACGACTAAAGCCGAGATTTGAATGGTAAGCAGCGCAAACAATGAAAACGATAAGGCGATGTTGATGTTAGAAAGCGGTGTACTTAACCCAACCAAACTGATTGTATTGGCAAAAGCTAAGAAGATAAAGATGGTGATGAGTAAGGGTGCAAAGGTTCGCCATCGTTTGCCGTAATATGTTTGAATCAAATTGTTGAACATATCGATGAATAAAACAACCAAAAACAACGGTCCTTTGATTGGTTTGGATGGATCAAGACGTTGAATTTTCTTTCCAAGGATGGTTAAACATATCATTAAAAAAACAATGATGATTATTGATGAAAACATATTAGGACTGAGCATCTTCATCATCCTTTCTAAAAATCAGTGCCGTCAACATTAAGGCCACTTTAAACGATGTAAACCCAACAAATACAGGCATCAACATTAATGTCTCATTAAAATGTGCAATCGTTAAGATTAAACCATAAAAAAGAAATCTGAATACATAATTTTTCATGGTTTTGCTTTGTAGCTTTGCATAATCTGTGGCTGCTTGTTTCATGAGTGACTTATAGTTTTGACTCATCAACATCACACTAACAGTTGAACCTAAAAAATAACTAACAACCACGTTGGTTGCCTCATAAGGCGTAAACTGAAAAACAATAAATGCAAGCAATGATGTGATGATGATATACGGCCAAACAACCGCAAATGTTTTAATGTATATATTATTGTTTGTCATACTTTTCTCCTAAACGTAACACACGCATGATAAAATTACGAATCACAGCTAAGGCACCAACCACCATGAGGACAATCATAAAAAGATGGTTTAAATCAAACAAGCTATCTAGCCATCTTCCCACAAAAAAACCGATTAGTATCGCCACAAGGGCTTCCCAAATAAAATTGGATGTGATCGCCAATAACTTGACTAGATATTCTTTATCCATGTGTGATCAACATCATCTAAGATTCAATTTTCTTAACGCGTCTTAAGTGTCTTGCTTCATTTGAAAATACGGTGTTCAACCATGTATCGGTGATGGCTTTGGCCAAATCTTCACCTAAAATACGACCACCCATCGTCAACACATTTGAATCGTTGTGTAAACGTGTGGCTTTTGCAGTAAACATATCGTGAACCAACGCCGCACGAATGCCATCAATTTTATTGGCTTGGATGCTCATACCAATCCCTGTGCCACAAATTAAAATGCCACGATCATACGTGTGATTAGCAACTTGTTGGGCCACGGTTTTAGCCACATCGTTATAATCACAGCTTTCTGGACTGTTTGTGCCGAAATCTTTGATGTCGTATTGCTGTGATTTTAAATGTGCCACAATTTTTTCCTTTAGTTCAAAACCTGCGTGGTCTGAGCCAATCGCAATTTTTTTCATGATATCATCTCCCAAAAACTACTTTAATATTATATCAAAAGCGCACTAAAAAACAATAAAAACCCTATATTTTATAGATTAGAATTATGAAGTTATCAATTGCTTCATGTCTAGAAAGGCGACACGCGCATTCTTTACATTAAACAGACAAAGACATTTGTTTTTCTATGATGCGCCTAACAGGCGCAAACGAGGTCCTATGCACAGCGCTAACCCCGTAGATGTTAAGCGCTTCTAGGTGTTGTTTGGTGGGATAACCTTTATGTTTTTCAAAACCGTAGTGTGGAAACTTTTTAGCTAGTCGCACCATGATGTCATCTCGTGTCACTTTGGCTAAAATACTAGCAGCTGCGATGGTGGCACTTTTTGTGTCTCCTTTAATTAAAGCCACAACTGGCATATCATTGAGCTTTAGTGGCATGGCATCGGTTAACACATAATCCACGGTTTTAATTGCTTTGGCACACCTTAACATGCCGTTTTTGCTTGCTTGATAAACGTTTTCTTGATCGAGTGTTTCTTCATCAATCACATCAATGTGGAATGCTTTTGCTTTTTGTTTGATCGCTTTAAATAACACACGCCGTTTCTTATCTGTTAATTGCTTAGAATCGTTCAATCCTTCGATCGGTTGGGATGGGTCTAAAACAACACCCGCCACTACCAACGGTCCCGCTAAAGGACCTCTGCCTGCTTCATCACAACCTAAAATGGATTGATAGCCGCGTTGATGGGCTTCTTGTTCATAACTGTACATGCGTATCATCAACCGTTTCTAAGGCGATGTTACCAAAGGCTTGGTGTCTAACATCATATAAAAACAAATCAATCACGCGTTCATAATTTATGCCGGCTCCTTGAGTATAAGCCCCACGACGTTTGCCAATTTTATCAAACAAATCAACCGGGGTATCAGCTTGTTCAACCGTGAGGTCATAACGTTTTTCAAATGATTGTTTGTAACGTGATTTCAATATACCAATGCCATGTATGGCCACATCATCTTTAGGAATCAAACTGTCTTTAATCGTACCAAGTAAAGCCAAATTAAGTGCCACCGTATCATCATCTAGGTTTGGCCATAAAATACCAGGGGTATCTAGTAATTCAAAATCTTTGTTTATTCTAATCATTTGCAAGTGTCTAGTAATGCCGGGGGTATCGCCAACTTTTGTGGCTCGCTTGTTAACAAGTCGGTTGATTAAGGTGCTTTTACCGACATTGGGTATGCCCACAATCAAGGCTCGTAAAGCCCGTGGTTTCATACCGCGGCTTTCTTCTTTTAAAAACTTCTCTTGGCAGATATGGCGTGCGATTGTTTGTATTTTATTCACATTGACACCTTTTCTAGCGTCAATCGCTAGGGTGTGCATGCCCAAATCATGGAAGCGTTGTTCGAATTGTTCAAGTATTTTTTTATCTGCAAGATCGGCCTTGTTTAATAAAATCAACTTGGGTGTATTGGAAATAAATGAGCTAAGTGCTGGGTTGGTGGTTGAAAATGGCGCGCGCGCATCCACGAGTTCAAACACAATATCTACTTGTTTAATTCTTTCTTTAATTAAGCGTTTCGTCTTGGCCATGTGACCAGGATAATGGTTTATTTTCGGCATATTTTATTCAATCCTTCCGATGGAACGTATGGGTCTAATGCGGTATGTAACATGTCCAAATATTTCGTCTTTATTCAGTGGTCCAAAACCTCTAGAATCATAGGAGTTGGTTCGGTTATCACCGAGAAAAAAATAATGACCTGCTTCGACACTAAAGGTGCATGGAGATTCGCCAACACAGCGGGTCACTTGGTCATCTAAGATATACATAGATTCATCAAGTGCTTCACCATTCACATACACCCGGTCCTCATGAATCATGATGGTTTCACCTGGTAGGCCAATGAGACGTTTAATCATAAATTGATCATGGTT
>PWKX01000091.1 GCA_003559585.1 Mollicutes bacterium
ATCATTCAGTTTGGTGGGATTGGTTTAATCATGATGTTAGCGATCTTTTGGTTAGCTGTGAGAAAACGGATTGGCTTTAAAGAAAGAAATATGATTATGACCGATCAAAATCAGTTAAGCCGTCAAGGGATTGTTCGTTTTATTAGAAATGTGATCATTGTCATATTTACGATTGAAGGGTTAGCCTTTTTATTCATCGGAGTCTATTTATATTTTTCTGGTCATTTCCCTGTGATTAATGAAGCGTTTTTCCAAAGTTTTTTCTTAACGATTTCCCTGTTTACCAACGCTGGGTTTGATATTGCACCGAATAATGATAGTTATCAAATGTTTCATCAAGATTATGTGATGCAAAGCATCGGAATGTTCTTGATTTTTATGGGTGCGGTTGGTTTTTGGGCATTAGCGGAGTTTAAAGAGAAGATTATTGGTAAAATTAAAAGACAACCGATGAGTTTTTCGCCGTTTGTGAAAATCTTATTGATGATGTATATCGCACTATGGGTTTTAGGCGCTTTAGTGATTTTTATCTTAGAACAACAACATTTTTTAGCCGATAAAGGCTTTATTGAATCTGTTTATTATGCATTCTTTATGAGTATCACCACCAGAAACGCTGGGTTTTCTACGATGGATGTCAATGACTTTACCTCATCTACTCAAACCTTCTTAATGGTTTTAATGTTTATTGGGGCTAGCCCTAATAGTGTTGGTGGTGGGATTAGAACCACAACTTTCTTAGTCATCATCTTAGCGGTTAGAAGCTTTGCCACAGGCCGTGAGGAAGTGATCTTTCTTAATCGTCGCATTAAACAAGAAACCATCATTAAATCGTTTGTGGCTTTAACGGTTGCGCTGAGCTTAGTGGTTGGGTATATCTTTGTTTTATCCATTATTGAGCCGTTTCCCACCTCTCACATAGCGTTCGAGGTAACCAGTGCCTTTGGGACAACCGGCTTATCTTTAGGCATTACCTCAGAACTGCATCCTATTAGTAAAATATTGTTATCTGTGTTGATGTTTATTGGCCGGATGGGTGTGATTGCGTTACTGTTAATGTTTAAACCGAATCAAAAAGTTAAAGGTCGAGTTCAGTACCCTGATATGAACTTAATTGTCGGATAGAAGGTGGTCTCATCATGAACGTACTTAAAACGATATTTTTTGGCACTTATGCAAGAGGCTTTGTCTCTAGTTACTTAATCTTTTTAATGATTGGCGCAGCGTTTTTATCATTACCAATCAGTCTAAAACCGGATGTTTCTTTTAGCACGCTTGATGCACTTTTTACCTCTGCAAGCGCCTTATCAACCACAGGGTTATCGACGATTGTGGTTAGAGATACGTTTAGTATCTTTGGACAAGTCATTTTACTGATGATTATTCAAATTGGTGGTATTGGTCTGATTATGATGGTGGCGCTATTTTGGTTGATTGTAGGTAAGAAGATAGGGTTTAAACAACGTAATATGATGGTGACCGATCAAAATCAGTTATCAAGACAAGGGATCGTAAGATTTGTTAGAGATGTGCTTATGATGATTATCCTTATTGAAGCTGTGATGTTTCTATTCATGAGTGGTTATTTTTATTTTTCTGGTCTTTTTAGTTTTAGTGAATCGCTATTTCAAGCGTTATTTTTAACGATATCATTCTTTACAAATGCCGGGTTTGATATTAGTCCTGAGGGTTCATCATTAACGATGTTTGCCAATCACTATCCATTATTAATCATGGGGATGACATTGATGTTTTTAGGCTCAGTTGGGTTTTGGGTTTTAGCTGAGTTTAAAGAATTTGTGATGGCAAAGTTGAAAAAAGAATCTTTTACGTTCTCACCGTTTGTTAAAACTTTGTTTTTCCTTCACCTTGGGATTTGGCTTATCTCAGCGATACTATTCTTCAGTATTGAATATAATGGTTTTTTATCGGATAAATCATTTGTTGAGAGTATACACTATACACTCTTTATGAGTTTAACACCAAGAAACGCTGGTTTTTCTACGATGAATGTCACAGAGTTTTCACAGCCCACCCAGCTAATCATCATTTTCTTAATGTTTATTGGGGCTTCGCCTAACTCAGCTGGTGGGGGTGTTAGAACAACGACGTTCTTACTCGTTATTTTATTAATGGTAGCTTATGCTAAAGGTAGAGAGCGAATCATTTATAAACAGCGTTTTGTGAAAGAAGAAACAGTGGTTAAAGCGGTTGTGGCGATTTTCTTTGCGATGATTATTTTAGCGTTCTTATTATTCATTCTTTCAGTGAGTGAACAGGCCACACTTTTTAGTTTAGGGTTTGAGCTGATTAGTGCCTTTGGGACCACAGGGTTATCGTTTGGGATTACTTCAACACTTAGTTCTGTTGGTAAGGTCGTGCTAATCATTACGATGTTTATCGGCCGTGTTGGTGTGGTGGCCTTACTCTTAATGTTCAGAAGACCGACCAAACAAGTAAGCAGTTTATCATACCCAGAAACTGATATGATTGTTGGTTAAAGCGCTTGAATTTTAAGCGCTTTTTTTTAAGCTATGGTATAATGATTCTCGAGGTGTTAATGATGAAAAAAGTTACGATTGTTGGTGGTGGTTTAGCTGGTTCAGAAGCGGCTTACCAACTATTAAAAAGAGATATAGCGGTTGATTTAATTGAGATGCGTCCTAACAAGATGACCCCAGCGCATCAAACATCGCATTTAGCAGAGTTAGTTTGTTCTAACTCTTTTAGAAGTAAATTGCCCCACAATGCCCCAGGTCTTTTAAAAGAAGAGATGAAACGTTTAGACTCATTGATTGTTAAAGCGGCCTTACAAGCTGAAATTAAGGCTGGTGGTGCTTTGGCGGTAGACCGTGAGCTGTTTTCACGTGAAGTTGAGAAAATCTTAGGTGCTTTTAAACATTTTAATTTGATTCAAGAAGAAGTTTTAAAGATTCCTGAAGGCCCTGTGATCATTGCCACAGGACCACTAACATCTGATAAGTTATTTGATGATATTAAGAAACAACTCTCTGATGATGCCATGCATTTTTTTGATGCGGTGGCACCTATCATCACGAAAGATAGCATCGATATGAGCGTTTGTTATGTGAAAAACCGTTGGGATGATGATCACCCAGGCGATTATATTAACTGTCCGATGAATGAAGAAGAATATAAAGCCTTCTATAAAGCCTTAACAACCGCAGAGACTGCCCCAATTAAGGACTTTGAAGATAACGTCTTTGAAGGCTGTATGCCGGTTGAAACAATGGCTAAAAGAGGGGTTGATACGTTAAGGTATGGGCCTTTAAAACCAGTCGGTTTAAGGAAAGATAAAGACCATAAACCCTACGCTGTCGTTCAGTTAAGAAAAGATGATGCTAGAGATAGTTTATATAACCTTGTAGGGTTTCAAACCCATTTAAAGTTTGGCGAACAAAAGGCTTTAATTAGAAGTATCCCAGGATTGCAGAATGCTGAGATTATGCGTTATGGTGTTATGCATAAAAACAGTTTTTTGAAGGCTCCAAACCACTTAAAAAGAACCTATCAATCTAAGTTAAGAGAAGACTTATTCTTTGCTGGTCAAATCACTGGGGTGGAAGGCTATATTGAAAGTGCCGCGAGTGGGTTACTTGCAGGTATTAATATGGCTAGGTTTATTAAAGGTCAATCGTTATTAAAACTACCAACAACTACCATGATCGGCGCTAGCGCTGATTACTTAGAAAACGCGAATGTTAAACAATTTCAGCCGATGAATGCAAATTATGGATTAGTTGACCCTATCACAGAAAAACATAAAAAGAAAGAACGAAAAGAACACTACATGCAACGAGCTTTAAAAGCTCTTAATGAGTATTTGGAGGCCCATGATGAATGATCAACAATGGTTAACGTTGTTTAAAGATTATTTAACGGGTATTAAACGCTATGCCAAACCAACCGCTGAGGCTTATTTGCAAGATTTGACTGATTTTCAGCGGTTTTTAAACCAGGAGGCATTTGGTGGTTTTCAAGATGTTTCTAGACGGGTCGCGAAATTTTATGTAGGGTATTTATCAGAACATTACGCCGGTTCATCAATCTCAAGAAAACTATCGGCTTTAAAAACATTTTATGGTTTTTTAAACGATGAAAATGCAATTGACCATCATCCTTTCTTAGAAGTGAAACCACCTAAAAAGAAACGGATTTTACCAGATTTTATCTATCCCGAAGAGATTGAGGTTCTCTTTAGAAGCATCGATCAATCTAAAGACAAAGGTTTAAGAGATTATGTGGTGCTTGAAATGCTTTATTCAACAGGGGTACGAGTTGGAGAACTCATCCAAATAAAATTACGAGATATTGACCTATCAAGTCGTACCATTAAAGTCCACGGGAAGGGTGGCAAAGATCGTTTAGTACCACTTAGTAAACAACTTGGTGCATTGATTGAAAACTATAACTTAATCGCTAGAAAAAACTTGGTTAAACACAAAGATCATGGGTTTTTAATCGTTAATCTAAGAGGTGAGCCTATCACCGTTAAAGGTGTGCGTCATATCTTAAAAAGCATCATCGAGAATGCAGGTAGTGCCACAAGAATGACACCACATACACTCAGACATACGTTTGCCTCGCATTTAATCTCTAATGGGGCTGATTTAAGAAGCGTACAAGAAATGCTTGGACACGCACATATTTCTAGTACTCAAATTTACACAGAAATATCAAAAGAAGATTTAAAGAAAAACTATTTAAAAGCCCATTCGAGAGCGAGGGATCATCATGAAGATTGATATTATTAGCGTTGGCAAGCTTAAAGAAGACTTTGTCTTAAAAGGCATTAAGCACTACCAAAAGCCTTTATCAAAATTTGCCCAGTTAAACCTCTTATCAGTTAAAGCACACAACTTGCCAGATAATGCATCTGGAAAAGACCGGGAAACGGCCAAACAAAAAGAAGGTGACGCTTTAGAAGCTAAAGCAAAACCTTCTGTAAAAGTGGCTTTATCACCTGAGGGTAAGAAACTCTCAAGCGAAGCCTTTGCCCAGTTGATAGAACACACACAAACCTATGATGGTTCTAAACTTACGTTCTTTATAGGTGGTTCATACGGTTTATCTTCATCTCTAAAGACATCATGTGATCACATCATATCTTTATCACCTTTAACGTTTCCACATCAACTTACTGCGTTAATTCTTAGTGAACAATTGTTTAGAGCTTATAAAATTATTAATAATGAGACGTATCATAAATAGGTGTAATAATAGTTATAAGATGCGATGAATAGTTAAAAGAAGAACAGTGACATCTTGATATACCACTCAATGAGTGGTATAGTTTTTGTAGAGGTGATCCTATGGATTTTAAGATAAGAGAAGTAAGGTCTGAATACAAGATGACACAACAAGAACTTAGTGATTTAACAGAGATTCCTAAAAGAACAATAGAAAACTGGGAATCCGGTAAGAGA
>PWKX01000133.1 GCA_003559585.1 Mollicutes bacterium
GTCCTGCCGGGCCCACTATTATAATCTTGCCTTCAACAAATACAACTTCCCGTCTGTATTTGCCCATTGATCAAATCCGAGCGTTGTTGTTCCGAAGCAGTGCTCCGCGGTTCAAGTCCTGCCGGGCCCACTTTTATGCCAAGGCTTCGGAGTGCGAGCACTCCTTTTTATGATATTTATTGTAACAATCTGACGCTTAATATTTAGTTCACACAAGAGAGAAGAGCTAATGTATTATGTATACATATTACAGAGCAAAGTTGATGATTGGAGATACGTAGGGCACACATCTGATTTAAAAGAGCGTCTGAACGATCATAATCGGGGGAAAGTCAACTCCACGAAAGCCTATCGTCCGTTTAAGATTACCAGTTATATCGCAGTAGAGTCTAAAGATGTTGCTATGAACCTGGAGAGATAACTCAAGAACGGATCAGGTATCGCATGGATGAATAAGAGATTGTTTAACGATTAGAATATAAGTCCTGCGTGATCTCCGAAGCTTTAGCGCAGGAGGTTCGGGTCCACTTTTACTATCTCACCTTCAATTATGAGCATGCCTATGTCTGGTGGCTGCTTACTGACGATATCCGAGCGGTGCAGTCGCAGAGGCGTACTCCGCGATTCAAGTCCTGTCAGATCAACGTAGGCTTTAGGCGTAGTTGACTCCGGGCCATTTAATATTTCGGGATGAATTTAGGGTAAAAAGTGCCCATTTATGCATTTCTGAATTCTAAAAGTTATAGTATGAGAGCGGTTTTAAGTGACCAGAAATAAATTATTGCTTCACTTACACTCACATTAGTGTGCAAAAAAGCAAGAAATTTGATTCAAAGCTTTTGAAGATATCGGCCTATTGCAAGAAGGCACAAAGCAAAGATGTAATCGAATTTATTTGTTCAAAACCTGTCTTGATGAATTTAAAGAGTAGATATTCTATACCTTTTCTGATATACAAATCGTTGATAATGCCAATAATGGGAGAATCTGCCTGCTCACGTATACTAAGTTTTCTTGAAAAATCTTATTCATTTGCTTGCCCTTTTATGTGTGTTTCTTTTCTATTTAAATAAATAGATTTAATCTTGTTCATTTAAGCTACTGAACCTACCACTACTCAAGCACTAAAATGTCCATTTCAAAGATTCAGGTCGAACTCTTCCAATCTCTCTTTAAAGGACGGGAAGATGTCTACGCGAAGCGATGGGAAAAGGAGAGGCAAGGTGGTTATATCCCTGCGTATGATGTGGATTGGGAACACTATGAGAAGCACAAAGTGCTCGGTGGGACGTTTCAGAATTTCAAGTATAAAACGTTAGCCCCTCTTACGCCGCAAGTTATAAAGAATCATCTTTCGGGTAAAGAGACTGTCGGAATCTATCCTCTGTTGAAGAATAACACCTCCTGGTTTTTAGCCGCTGACTTTGATAAGGAGAATTGGTTGGATGAGAGTCGTCGATTCCTTCATTTGTGTAAAGAGCATCATATTCCAGCTTACTTAGAACGATCCAGATCCGGCAATGGAGGTCATGTATGGATCTTTTTCCAGGAACTCTATCCTGCCTGGAAGAGTCGGAAAATTGCTTTTCATCTATTACGAGAGGCTGGATTTCTTTCTGATTTTGAAAAAGACGCCAGTTTTGATCGGCTGTTCCCTAATCAGGATTCTCATTCAGGGAAAGGATTCGGTAACCTGATAGCCCTGCCACTCAATAAACAAAAGATGGCTGACGGTAACACCTGTTTTATTGATCCCAAAACCGGGCTGGCTTTCGATGATCAATGGGACTATTTGAAGAGTATTCAAAAAGTAACAATTTCCGAACTCAATCAAATCTACCGCTCGATTCTTCATTCACCCGGAAATCCCTCTGCCTCAAATGAAACGCTTCATCTTATTCTGGAAAACCAGGTTTGGCTGAACAGAGATAAGCTCTCTCCCGAAATCACCAAATACATTCGGGATAAGCTGAACTTCATCAATTCGGATTACCTGATGAAAAAGAAAATGGGCCGAAGTACCTGGCGGATTAAAAAGTATTTTAAACTCATCGGAGAACAGGATGAAAGCATCATCATCCCCAGGGGATTCTTACCGGAATTGATCGCTTTTGCCAAAAAACAGGGAATCCAATATAAAATCGAGGATCAGCGTAAAAAACACTCTCCGATCATCTTCAATTCGGGTATTCAACTTCATTCATGGCAGGATGAAGCTCTGGAGCCGACATCAAAAAAGGACTTTGGTGTGATTGTGGCACCGCCCGGATCAGGAAAGACAATTATGGGGTTGGAACTCATTGCCCGAAAGCAGCAACCGGCTCTCATTGTGGTTCACCGTAAACAACTCTTTGATCAATGGATCGACAGAATTGAATCATTTTTAGGAATCCCTGAAAGAGAGATTGGTAAGTACTCAGGAGCTCATAAAAAAAAAGGAAAGAAGATCTCAGTAGGAATGATTCAAACCCTGAAACAGACTGAAGTGAGTGACAAAGTCGGGGATAGATTCGGGACGATCATTGTGGATGAATGCCACCACGTTCCGGCTAAGACGTTTCGCGAAACCATCACCCGATACAACTCCTATTACTTGTATGGACTTACGGCCACTCCGATGCGAAAGAATAACGATGAGAATCTTATTTATGTCTATATCGGGAATATTTTGTTCGAAATTCCTTCTGAATATCTCGATTCGGATCAATCCGCAACCATCCAGATTAATATCAGGGAAACCAGCCTTCAGGTCCCTTTTGACTATCGGACCGATGATTATGAAACCCTGTCCAGAATACTGGTTCATGACACCGCCCGGAATCAGTTAGTCGTCGATGATCTTAAAAAGGTTATGGATCAGAAAAAATTCGTTTTACTACTTACAGAGCGTAAAGACCATATCGAGGTACTGAATCTTTATCTTAAAGACCGGTTTGAAACTATTACTCTGAGTGGGGACGATTCCAAAGGAAGCCAGAAGTCGAAAATGAAACAGATCCGAGCCGGTCACTTTCAGATTGTGCTATCCACCGGTCAGTTTTTTGGTGAAGGAATTGACGTGGATGAATTCGACTGCCTGTTCCTGGTTTACCCGTTTTCCTTCAAAGGAAAATTGATTCAGTATATCGGCAGAATAACCCGGTCGAACCAGCTACCTGTTATTTACGATTATCGTGATCGACGGGTCGATTATTTTGAGAAGTTATTCAGAAAGAGAAACGGTTTTTACAATGAAATACGAAAAGCTAATCAGATAACACTGGATTTCTGAGAAACAGTTAAATTTTTGGTACGGAAATAGTCATTGATATCGGATACTGTGACAAAGAGATCAAATGAGTTATCGAAGAGAAAATTAACTGTCCCGATGGTGTGGACTACGGCGGCAGCCCAAATATCAAGCTTTCCTCGTTTGAATGGGATCTCTTTTTCGCCCCATTTTGTTAGCTTCTCACATAGTTACAAATACTCGTCGTCTAATTATTCCTCACAAAATGACCGGGGCAGGCCAATAACTTTTTTCTGGCGTTCTTTTATCTTTTCTTTTGGTATGAGAAATCTTAGATTTTTTGATAAAAAATGAGTTTGATAAATTGAATAAAAGATTGTGAGATGGTATAAATAGTTACAATTTTAACGGGAGTCTCAACCTAATTCCCTGTCTATCTGCTTCGTTGGGATCCATAAATGCATTGCAATCTTCTAATTGTTATCTTACCTGGCCATAATCACTCCAATCGATCGATTGGGTAAACTTTTGGCCAAAATCGAGAGTCCGTATCAGGGGGGTGGAGTGTTGATCGTTGGTAAGAGTTTTCAATGCAGCTAGATAGTTATTTCGATATACAATGGGAATAATGATTTTCTGGTCATCAACTGATACCAGCTCTGCATTCATCATGATCCGGGCCACTCGTCCATTCCCGTCTGCGAATGGGTGAACCTCACTCACTAAAAACATCATGTACACTGCTTTGTGAAATGAGGTTTCCAACGCACGATAGATTTCATATCCTTTTCGCAGGGTTCCTTTTACCAGGTCCGGGTGTACAAAATGAGTACTTCCGGCAACATTTATTTTAGTCTTGAATTGCCCCGGATTTTTGTCTTTTCTTTCTGCCAGAATCTCGGCATGCCGGTTTCTTAGAATTTTGATAAAATCATCATAGTCTTGCGGTACCCGTTTCATTTCGTGATAGTTTGATACCACTCTGTACGTACCGAGAACGTCATGTGCGTCTTCGGGTCTTTCGGTTGGCATAGCACTACGGAATACAATATCAGCCGCTTCACTCACTTCAAACTCCGTCCCTTCAATAAAGTTGGAAAAGTAGGCTTCAAAGAAAGAGAGGTTAATCCGTTCCTGCTGAGATAGTTTTTTTGCAGATCTTGAACTCGGGGCAGTTGCTTTAAGGTCTTCAAATAATTTGAGAAAAAGTTCAGCCCGATACGGATCATAGGGTTCATCGCCTTTACGCGCTTTTGCTACATCTGACTTCAGTTCTGTATTTCGAGTACCTTGCAGGGTGCCAATCAAATCATCCAGCTTTTGAAATTCTTCCTTCATGTCCAGCTCTTTGGCGATCTCCCTGGCTTTATCCCGGATTAAATTCACATGCTCTTTACCCTTTACACGAAACAGTTTATCTAGCTTTTCTTCCATTTCTTCACGGGATAGTGTGCGGCTGACGGAACCCTTCCTTGCTCGTGAAGGCTTTATGTTCTCAAGAAGCGCCCGAGGTTCAGAGCTGATCCAGAGATCGTTTATAAAGGGCAGGTCACTTTCCAAGGGGCCATGACCTTTGCGTGGATTAAAAGTTAACCCCGGCAGCTCTGTATTTCTCTTTTTGGATGAAATAATAAATACCGAACCATCCTTTGCCGGACTATTTTCTAGGGCTGTTCGGTCGGCAATCAGTGCATCAGGGTAATACTCTATTAAAAGGTCGTACCAATGTCTTCGAACAATCACTTCGGGATCATCCTGCATATTCTTTGTATACAACCTGGAAGCAAGTTTTTTAAGTTTTCCATCGGCAACTGCTTGGGATACCTGCGAAGATATCTCCGTACTGGATACAAATACTTCCGGTAAAGAATCTAAAAAAGTGGGCATTAAGCGTGTTTTCTTTTGAAAATACTAAACTTTCGGGTTTTAAGGGAGTATAAATTTAAACTTTCGGGTTTTAATAAGTTTTTTGGAGTAGGGAGATTCAAATAAATGCTTTAGCTGTTTTTATGCATTCATGAAAATTGCTAACCTTTTTGAGAAGTCTATACGGGCATTGCCGGACCAATTAAATATGTCTCCATAAAAATGAAAGTTTCTGCTGGAAAAGTGTAAGACATGTTCTGGAAATATGACTTAGGATCAATATAGAGATCAAAAGTAGAACAAAAACCAAGAGAGAGTAAAATGCATAACACAAAA
>PWKX01000195.1 GCA_003559585.1 Mollicutes bacterium
GATAATGGCTAAGACGTTACGCGTACGTACCGCGACAGGGTGGGTCACGAAGCCCGCCGCTGATATTCCGGCTAACAGGTTGTCTGCGGAAGAGGTAGATGACAACTTTCTAGAAGTAGAGGAAGAAGCCAAGACAGTAGGGCATGTGGTTACAGCAGCTTCAGCCACACTGACACTTGTTGACGCAAACGTAGAGCACCAAGTTACCGCTACCGCTGTACTGACGATCCCTACAAACGCATTGACGGAGTTTGCGCAAGGCACGAAGATAGCCGTACTGTCCACTACAGCAGGCGCAGTCACAATCACAGCATCTGGCGGCGTAACGCTAAACGGGGTGGATGGCGGCAGTGCGACGTTGTCGGGCCAGTATTCCGCCGCTGTTGTAACAAAAGTCGGCACGGATGCGTGGGTCATTAACGGCGACCACGGTGGGGTGGTGTAATGCTGATTTCACTGGCGGGCCTATACTCCAGGGGCGTGGCAGAAGACCCCGCCGCTGTCGGCGGCCTTGAGTCTGTGCTGGCGGATGGCGGCACGTATTACCGCCTGCATACGTTTTTTGCGAGCGGCGCCCTAACTGTAAACCGCGATATTGACGTAGAATACCTACTTGTCGCTGGCGGTGGCTCCGGAGGCCGCGCTGGCGGAAGTATCGGTGGTGGCGGTGGCGGGGCTGGCGGTAGATACGCCAACTTGGGCGCACCGTCCGCTCTAGCGGCTGGTGTCCACACAGTGACGGTCGGGCTGGGTGGACAGCCCAGCGACGACACAGAGGGCGCACCCGGCGAGTCCTCTACGTTCTTTGGGCTTGTCGCGGTTGGCGGCGGACAAGGGGGCCGGGGTAACAGCTTCGGCGCAGTGACCGGCGGTGATGGCGGGTCTGGCGGCGGCACGGCGGGGAGTAATAGCGGCGGCGACGGGCTCGGTGGCAGCGGTACGCCGGGGCAAGGGTCTGATGGGGGTGGCACACAGGTCACATCTAGCACAGGCAGCACGTCAGGCGCAGGCGGCGGCGGGGCCACTACCATGGGCGGCTCGGGCGGCCTCAAAGACTCTGGCGCAGGCGGCGCAGGGGCTGATGCATCCGCTTTTGCATTGTCGGGAGTTGCGGGTGGCGGCGCTGGCGGTGCCGGAACCGGGTGGCTCGCAAACGATGCCACCGATGGAGGAGGGAACGGCGGTCAGGTTGACCAAGATGGTGCTCCAGGCGCGCCCAACACTGGCGGCGGCGGTGGCGGCGCTGGCAGAGGCAACATGAGAGGCGGCGCGGGGGGTAGCGGCGTGATTGTAGTCAGGTACGAGATCACGCAAGCCGAGTACAACGCGGAGGCCGCATAATGGACATACTTTTCGATCTGGCCACAGAAAAGTTCACCGTGGACACATCCGATGCCCAGCCTTGGGGCGCAGACTTACGAATCATCCTTGACCTACGCGGGCAATCCCTCAATCTTCGGGGGCTCAGCCTGCGGCTAACGGTGACCGCTGATGGCGAGCAGGTTTTTGAGCAGCAGCTACCGCCCCCCGGCGCGCTGTATTCACAGACTAGCCAAGGCGTGATCGCAGCAGGCCGGGTAATGTGGCTTCCTGACCAGCAAATCACTATTCAAGCGCAGGGTGGCAGGCGTCCTAGCGTCGCGTCCCGCACCATATCGTTTACCGCTCCGCGCCCTGACAGACCCTACCCCTCCTGGGGCTGGGCGGATGGGCGCTGGCAGGCACCAGAGCCACAACCTGACGATGGCGATCTGTACGGGTGGGATGAAGGCGCCGGGGAGTGGGTAAAGGCCGGAGATGCCTTTTACTGATTACGTATAGCAGCAAGACCAACGCAGACTATGGAGTGTGATAATGCCTAGTATAGAGATACCCGCAACGCTTGTCATCGCGCAAAGCGATATGCCCGCTGATCGCGAGTCAACACCCACAGAGTCTGCACCAGCGCGCCTACTGACCCCGCTGGACTTTGTCGAGGACGGTGATGATGACAGCGATACGATTGAGCGGTTCTTTGCCTTTGCCGCAGACGGCAGCGCATCGCGCCCTTATGAGCTAGCAGCGCGAGGGACATTTCGACTAACGCGCCCGCTGGTGGTAGATGGTGTTACGCGAGGCATGAGGGTAGACCTCACGCTGATCGACACCATAGGGATGGATGACGTTGTCACGATCAAGCGCTGTGGCGGCGCGGTATGGGAGGGGATATGCCGCGTCCGTGGCGTGCGAGCAGGCACGGCGGCCTTGCGCGTTGGATACGATACAGTCAACTGCGTGCGCCTGGAAAGTAACCGCGCTGCCAAGTTGTGCCACTTTGATACGCGAGGCAGTTCAGGTTGGGGTGTTTATCACGGTGCGGGAAACAGCAACATGCTGGAAATCGGCAACGTGATATCGAGAGAAAACGGGTGCAGCGCCCGCACAGACAGACAGCACCATGTTGATGTGGAGCGGTATTCAAACGCAGATCGCAACAACATTCACCAGCGGACCACGCTCCATTTAGAAGATGTGTCTCAGCTTCCGTCCTCTGCGCATCGCTTGGCTCGCGCCTTTATCGTGACGCCGAGCCGCGAGCCTCACAAGATTACTAATATCGACCGGGAGTCGGGCTCTATCACAGTGTATCCGCGCATACCTGACGCGGATCAGATCGCTGGCCCAATCGCCATGGTGTTTGGCGGCGGGCTATGCCTGGATGCCGGAGGCTATACAGCCAAAGCGCGATTCGGCATGGTGTCGCCTACGCGCTGCGGCACGGGGCTGTGGCTCACAGGTTACGACACCGCCGTGGGCGCAGGGATTACCAGCCAATACAACGGCGTGGGTCTGGCGCTGGGCAACAATCCTGATAACGCATTTGGCGGCACCAAACTGGATAGCGTGTATTTCGAAGCTGAGCCGGTTGCTGAGGTGGTACACTGCAACCAGACAAGCAATTCATCGCATGGCTCGCTTTTTAGCGCTGTCACGTCACTAGACATGTCGGCGGTAAAGACGTTGTCATGGCTGCGGCCCAGTGGAGAGGTGGGTAGCCGTAGACGATATTTGCCGCTCACAATGCCGCGTAATGGGAACTGGTGGACGCCGAGCAATGAACGGGACGTTATCCGTAGCACCCGAGATGACGAGTCGGCCTACGCAGTGCGGGCGTCACCTGAGCCACGGGATGACCATTATGCGTATGTGCGCCGCAGCAGCAGTCGTCTTGCGCTGGTGGATAACGACAGGGTGCGTGCTCGACGAGGCGTGAAGCCCTCCACTTTTATCTTGTATGGCGCTGGCGAGAATGGAGAGTACACAGGCTCATTCTCTGTAACGTGCGGCTCTGATTACACCATCAACGGCAAGCCTGGCCCCGTCACCTTGCCGAGACTGAAAGCGCCAATCACCATCCATGTACTTCTCACATCAGGCAGCAACTGGACAGTTACTCTGACTGACCACATCATGCCTTAACGCAAGAGGTAGCCATGTCGTCCATACGTTATTCCGTAGAAATGTATGCAGACCAGATGTACACCTGGGTAGATCAGGAAGGCGTACATGTAACTCTGGGCGACATAACTGCTGACTTTGATGCGACCCACCTAACAGACACAGGGTACTCTGCGGCCAACTACGCAGAGCTGTATTATACATGGTCAAGACTACCAGATACACTTGAGGTAGCGCTTGGCGATACAGTAGCAACTTTTGACGGCGTCGTAACCGACGAAGTCGCAGGCGATATCTCCGTACTGCTGGACGACTCGGTAGCGGGCGTAGCAGCTGCGCACGGCATTAGCGCAACGCTGGCAGCTACGCTAGACGGCACACAGGCTGTCTTTAACGCAGAATTTGGTGATGACGTTGTTGGCGATATAGCTGCAACATTGTCTGACACAGTAATAGAAGCTCAGGCTGTACACGGCGTCACTGGTGACATAGGCGCGGCACTGTCGGACACTACAGCCGATCTGGACGGGTACTTCGGCGCGCCAGCAGACGGTGAGATACGCGTAACACTAGGTGATACCGCCAGTGAATTCAGCGGTGCCGTAGGCGTGACTGCTACACTGTCTACTTCGCTTGGAGACTTGGACCTCTCTATAGTCGCTGCGCATGGTGTTGTAGGAGACGTTGCGGCCACACTGGACGACACAGTATCGGCGCTTCAGGGTACGTTTGAAGATGTCACTGTCACTGGCGATCTAGGCGTAACGCTGGATGATACAGGGGCCGCCTTCACCGGAACCGCAGCGGCGGCAGTAAGAGGCGACATTTCAGCGGTACTAGAAAGCACAGGGGCTAGTGTATCTGCGCTGCATGGCGTCAGTGGGACGATCAGTCAGACCCTGGATGACACAGAGGCGCTGCTCACCTTCACGCCAGCCAGTCTGGGACGCCCACGTCGCCCAGCCGTGCTGCTAATCAGCCGCAGTCCAGGCGTAGAGAGAGTACTGACTAGGGCAGATGTCGTTAATGTGAGCGCGTTGCCGGAAGTAAGCGCTGCTACTGGCCCGCCTGGTGTGACGCGGATACCATAAACCTGTCTCGACGGCTATACTCTGAAAAGCCGTTGACCAACTACGAGGATTTACCATGGCTACTGCACTGAACGTGACACTGCGCAACGCGCACCTCAACAACATTCGTGACGCGATTGATGCGGGCGCGGGGCCAGGCGTGGTCAACATCTACTCGGGCACTCGACCGGCCTCTGGCGGCACCGCGACCACGCTCCTGGGCACCTGTACCTTCAGCGCCGCCAGCGCGCCGGATGCGTCAGGCGGCGTCCTGACCTTCAGCGCCATCACCGAGGACTCCTCAGCGGACGCTACCGACACCGCGACCTGGGCGCGCCTGGAGGACAGCACTGGCGCGTGGGTGGCCGATATGGACGTGGGCGAAGCCGGGTCTGGCGCAGGCTTGATCCTGAACACCACAAGCATTGTGGCAGGCGGCCCGATCCGTATCGACTCTGGCACCCTGACCGCCGGTAACGCGTAATGAGCTGGGGGTCGTGCACCAAAGTGTACGAGGGACACGGCAATGTACTGACCTTCGTGCCTTACGCTGACACTCGATCACGCGAGCTGCTTGATATGTCAGGCGTTACTGAGGTGCGAGTCTGTGTAGGCAGCTCTCCGGTTGCGTCAAGCACACTTAACCCTACGTCCATTGTGTGGGAGCAGGAAGACCCACTGGATTCGGACAGCAGATGGCTGCTACGCCTGAAGCTGGGGCTGCTCCCTGATCTTGTGACTGGGGAGCAGAGAGTCCGTATTGTGGCGTATGACGCAGCTTACCCTAACGGTCTGGTAGTAACGGACTCGTTTCATGTAGACGTGGTAGGGCCTTGCTAATGGCTAGTGCACGGGATACTGATCTGCTCACA
>PWKX01000085.1 GCA_003559585.1 Mollicutes bacterium
ATGTTGATATTCAAACATTAATTGAACAACCTGATTCATACAAACTTAAACCGGTTAACATTGAAGGCATTGTGACAGCTAGAATCGCCCAACATGTTTTCATCCAAGATCCTGTTACCAAACACGGTATCTTCTTTTTCGCCCATTATAATACACATGATTCAAGATTAAGCATCGGCAACCATGTGCGCATTGAAAACGCACAATTTTACAACGATGGCAAACCACTACAAAGTTATTTCATCACCGATTTTAGTAACGCAAGCATCACCGTATTAGACCAAGATATGCCTATTGTCTATGATGAAACCCCACTTAATGACTTATCTCCTAATGTAAGTGGCCAAGTTAAACAAGTCAACAACTTAACCATCACGAACTTTAATTTTCCGGAGCAATCCTTTGAAGCCACCGATGAAAACGGACATCAAATCACCGTCTTTCAAATGGGCGTTTCCTACATTGACACCGATTTAGTCCCAAGCACTTGGATGGTAGATTTAAAGACGTTAGACATCGGAGATACCATCAGTTTTAGAGGCGTGATTAGTGAAAGACGGGATCATGGTATGGTGCTTTTATTAACAGGTCCCGATAACTTTACTTTACATGAATAAAGCGTGATGATTCACGCTTTATTTAATTTAAAACATCTCAGCACCCCTAAACGCTAAGCAATCCCATTAGATTCTTGATAAAAAGGGACTTTCAAGGGATGACGCGTTTACAAACACCCATGAATTTTGTATAATAAAGTGAATTTCAAGCTTACGAAATGAGGTCATTTCTATGGACAAATATGAAAAAATTGAAGCGATCATTGAACAACACAACGCCACCTTTCATCAGGCGTTTTCGCTATTGCCAGAAGACAAGAAAAAAGCGGCTTTTTCAGTCTACGCTTACTGCCAGATGGCGAACGATGCGATTGATGTGTATCACGACATTGAACGTTTACAAGACATCAAGAAAAACTTAAAAGACACCTTTGATGGTCAGGTACCAGATGAGACAGTTTTTCAAGCACTTTATGACACCATCATGCGTTATCCAACCTCAATCACGCCATATATGGAATTGTTAGATGCGATGCGTGATGATTATTACAACAAACCCATCGATACCGAAGATGATTTTGATGAGTACTGTTATAAGGCAGCTAGTACTGTTGGGCTGATGTTGTTACCCATCATGGCTTCTAAAGCATACAAAGACAATTCCAAAAAAGCCAAAGCGGTTGTCACAGAGCTTGGAAAAGCGATGCAAATCACCCATGTTTTAAGAGATGTGCGCGATGATTTGATGAATCAACGGATTTATTTCCCTGAAGACATCATAGCGCAACATCAAGTGAAGATCGAAACCTTAAGAACAGGTATAGTGACGAGTGAATTTAGAAGCTTGATGGAGTTTTACATCGACAAAGCCAAAGAAAAATACCAAGTCTTCTACGATCACTTAGAACTGTTTGATGAAGACAGTGTATTGCCGTCTTATGCAGCCGCTAAACTATATGAAGGCATTTTAGATGAGATTCGCAAAAACGACTACAACAATATCACCAAACGTCATGCGGTTAGTAAATTCCGTAAATGGCGATTAATGAAAAACATTAAGAAGGATTTAAAAAAACGCGGTTTTGAGGTATGATCGGGCTACTATACTCCTACTTGTTTGTTGGAGGGGTATTGGGTTTATCACTATTATTTAGTCGGTTTCAATGGGTCAGTGACGAAGGCGCTCGTAAATTCATCCACGTCCTTGTCATCCACTGGTATTTACTTGCCATGTTTTGGTTCGACAGCGCGTTTTATGCTGCGTTTGTCCCCTTAACATTTATCCTCCTTAATTACTTATCGTTTCGTTATAACCTTGTGAAACCCATGGAGCGCAAAAGCCACAACATTGAAGACTTAGGAACGGTTTATTACGCTGTTTCACTAACCATCATCACGTTTGTGGCCTTTTATTATGATTATGCAATGATTGGGTTGTTTGCCTTATTGGTTATGGGTTACGCCGATGCTTTTGCCGCGATGGTTGGTAAGCAATGGCCAACCATCACCCTTTATGCTCAAAAATCATTGAGTGGATCTTTAATCTTTTTAAGCATCACAGCCGTTTTAGGATTTTTCATCATTTACGATGTGGTTGGTCTGCATTTGTTGTGGATTGCCCCATTGGCCACGTTAATCGAACTTTTTTCAAAAAAAGGGTTGGATAATTTATCCGTCCCCTTACTGTTATTTTTCTTATTGGTGGTGATGGTATGATCATACCGTTTATGGTTGGTTTTTTACTCAGTAGCGGCATCGCATTTACCGCATATTACAAAGAAGCTTTAGACACCTCAGGCGCCACCACCGCCATTATTTTAGGTATGCTTGTGTATGGGTATGGCGGCTTTGGTGTTTACATGATTTTCATATCATTTTTCTTACTTTCAAGTGTGATTGGCTATTATAACGACCAGCCCACACCCACAAGAACCATGTTGCAAGTGATGGCAAACGGTGGATTAGCCACATTGTTTATTATTCTATATGCCACCCTAAATCAAGATTTGTTTTTAGCACTGTTTATCGGTTCAATTGCCATCAGTGCCGCAGACACTTTTTCTTCTGAGGCTGGTAAACTCAGTCAAAGACAACCTGTTTCTATATTAACATTAAAACCAATGACAAAAGGCCTAAGTGGTGCTGTGACGCTGCTGGGGCTATTAGCGGCTTTATTTGCGGGGTTGTTTTATGGGTTCATAGCGATGTTTGTTCTTAACCACAACACCTTAGCATTACTGATTTTAATCACTGCTTTTCTCGGCAGTATCATTGATTCTATGCTCGGTTTACTACAAGGTAAATTCAAAGACGATCAAGGACAAATGCACGATGAACAAATACCTGGGTCTAAACATGTTAAAGGGTTTTACTGGTTAACCAATGATGCGGTCAATATTTTATCTAATCTAATCGGTGTGCTATTGTTATATGGTTTCATGTTACTGACTTAAAAAAAATCCATTAGCGATGGATTTTTTTATTGACGCGTTTTAAAAACAATGCTAAGGCATCACCTGATAAAAAGACCTCACCGACATCTTTATGGCTGGTGTCATGCTTAATGCCGTGAAAATCACTGCCAGCGGTAAACAACCAATCTTTATCTTTGGCAATTTGTTTATAATACGCTGTCTCCGTTGATGCATTCAAACCGTATATGGCTTCAATACCATCAAACGGGAGTTTTAATACCTCATCATGGATGCTTGGTTTTAATAACTTCGGATGCGCCAATACCACAACCGCATCGTGTTTTTTAAGTAATGCAATGCCTTCTTCTGTGGACAATTCTGTACTTGGCACAAACGCTTTGGCATGATCGCCAATAAACGCATCAAATATTTGATTATGCGAATACTGTGGGTAGTTCTCTTGAATTGCTCTAGCGATATGCGGCCTTGCAATAACACCGTGTGAGAGTTCTAATAACCGCTCATAAGCAATGTCAATGTCAAAATAGGTTTTTAAATTTTCAATAAACTTTTTAGCCCGTTCTTCTCGACCAGTTTTAATCATTTTGTAATATTGTTTCATCGCTTTGGCTTCATAGCCACGGCCTTTAAAATAGCCTAAGACATGAACACTTTTACCTTTATAAAGCGTTGAAAGTTCAATACCTGGAATATAGTGAATGCCATACAACGCGCTTAAACGTTGGTTATCTTCCACATGAAGACAGGTATCATGGTCTGTGATGCTGATGATATCAACATCTTTTTTTTCTGCGACATACTTAAATAAATCTTCACGACTAAAACGCCCATCGCTTTCTGTGGTGTGCATATGTAGATCTGCTTTCATGGTCTCACCTCTAAGATTATAGTTGGATATATGAATGGGGGATGTTGTGTTTGTTAACCCATGTTTTTTCACGCGAGTGACATGTGAATATCAAACATTGTGGGGTGCCGTGCTTTGTTAATAAGTCTAAGGCATCTGATAGGCGTTCATCATCAAAATGTACAAACGCATCATCTAAGATTAAAGGCACATCGGTTTTCCCAAGTGATTTTAAAATACCTAACCTGATGGCCACATAGATTTGTTCTAAGGTGCCTTTGGAGAAATACGGCGTTGACTCTAGTGATGCGGTGGCTGGGACATATAGTTTAAAATCAAGGTTGCGCCTTACTTTTAATTCGTGATATTGCTGGTTGGTTAATGCTGGTAAAAGCTCAGCAATATGCCGGCTTAAAACAGGTGCAAAGTTTTCTTCAATATGGTCGGCAGCTTTTTCAATCATCGATTTAGCTGATTGTAAAATGTCTCGTGATTGCTCTAAATCAAGGATGATTGCTTCTTTTTGTGCAAGGTCATATTCAATCAAAGTCATATCGCGGGTTAAGGTTAGTTTTTCTTGATACGTTGCTTCTTGGCGTGACATGTCTTCTAGGCTTTGTGTGATGGTTTGTTGGATATGTTTTAAATCTCTTTCAATTTGTTGTTGATTTACATCATGGATGTCTGGCAAATCTAAATCAATGCTGTCATAAAAATCTTTAAACGACTGCCCCGCAAGCGATTGACGTGCTTGAAGATAAGCTCCCTTGATCTTAAGTAACGTTGGTAAATTGATGGGTTTGATATCAAGGTTAAACACGTTAAATAAAGGGCTTAATGTTTGGATGTTTTCTTCAATCTGAGCTTGATGCTTTACGATTAGATTTTGCCAACGTTTGATGCGCTCAAAGTTTTGATGTTTGGTTTCGGCTTGATAGTACTTTTGAATGAAATCATCTTCATCGACACATTGATGTTTTTGATATAGTCTTTCTATAGCCCGTTTGGCTTCTTGATGTGATTTCTCATCACGATCAACATCACGTTTTAGTTTATCATAAGTGTCACTTAATGTTCCAATCTCTTGCGTCTGTTTTTTAAAGATATTGGTGAGATAAACCCAGCTGATTACGGGCAAAAGTAACCCGATGAAACCATACAAAGCTTGAACACCAAGCATTTGTAAGTAGGTGATGGCCACGCTTATCAATACTAAAACAATCAGTGATAAAGATACTATTAACCGGGTTTTTTTAGTGTTTTGAATGGCACGTTCCTTCGTTTTAAGGTTTGAGGCTATCGAATCAATCTCACGTTTATTTTCTTTAATTTCATCACTTTTTTCATGTGTTTTTAAGGTAGCGTGTCTTTGTTTATCAGCTTTGATATGCTCATACTCACGATCATTGATGGTGTTGTTTTCTTGTTCAATGTTGGTTTGAAGCATGGCGATTTCTTTTTGTGCATCGTTTAAGGTTTGGTGGCGTGTATCTAACGATTCAA
>PWKX01000166.1 GCA_003559585.1 Mollicutes bacterium
ATAATATATCATTTCTTAACTTTATAACCGCTATCTTCAATCGTTTTGGTTGCTAAATCAACATCCTGACCATCAAAAGACACACTGCCTTTGCCTAAATCTACAGCTACATTGGTAAACCCAGCATTGGTTAGTGCCTGTTCAATGGTCATTTTGCAATGATCACACGTCATGTTCTCTACATTCAATTTCATAACATCAACCTCCTTTGTATCATCATTATAAATCAAAAGTCCATACATGATAATCAATACGTTAAGCATTTTGATTGCCTACAAACTAAATATCGCTATAATAGATGTGAATAAGAAAGGAGCTTATCATGAAAACCATTGAATCATACGATGATATCAAAGCCATCCAAGACGCTGAATTCAGCCTTGTAGTGGCAAAAACTCACACGTGCGGGACCTGCAAAAGCATCAATGAACACTTAGCATCCACCATTGACAATTTTTCTGACTTAAACACCTACCAAATTTTTGTTGATGATATCGATCAGTTTAGAGGTGAAGCTGTTATTTTTAGCGTCCCGACAGTTCTCATTTACGCTGATGGTAAAGAACTTTTAAGAGAATCACGGTTTATCAATACCCAAAAAATAAACAGACTCATCCAAGCTTATTTAGATTAAAAAAAAAGAAATCACGCAGATTTCTTTTTTGTTTTAAATAAAACTTGGGCATGTACTTGCTCGTCTTTAAGCATATCAACCCAGTAATCACCACCGGCTGTTTCATAAACAACAACACTAAGCTCATCGTGCACAAAGGTTTCTTTTTTATACTTAAGCAACAGTTCATCTAAAACAAGGTCTTTACCAATATCCTCTGGCAAACCCCGGTAAGCATACATCCCGTAACACGCATTATTAACATGTCCATTAACGTCGATGTCTTCATGCGAGACCACGATTTGCATGCGCGCGCGTTCTTGTTTATCGTCGTGCGGCCATTTATCAAACTTCAAAGCTTCTGGTTCTTGTTTCGCATCTGTAAAGAGGTTTAAAAGCTCTGGGGTCGGTCTAACAAATTGTTTTGACTTCATGTCAATCAACATAAACTTACCCCTACCTTCAATTAAAACCTCACCCGCCATGTCTTTAACGGTATAGATGCGGTAACCCATCATCCTTTTAAATGAATATGGTAATGTCCCTACCATCACATCGTTTGATACTTTAGGCATCTGATGAATGTTTAACTGATATTCTGTTAACACCCACGCTAAGTTTTGTTTTAAATGATAATCTGCGGATGCGCCGTAACTGTTAGCGTTTCGTTCCATGATGTCGTTTAAATATTGCATCAACACACTGACACTTAAACGGCCTTGTTGATCGCCGTTAAATCGTTCTATGTGGTACTTTTTTTCATACATAGCTTCACCTCACAAAAAATATTATATCACAGAGTGTTAAAAATCATGTATAATGAAACCATCCAATTTACGAGGTGATGATATGAACATTGCACTGATTGCACACGATAAGAAAAAAGAAGAAATGATTCAATTCGCTAAAGACAACGAAGCCGCATTAAGCTCACATAAGTTGGTTGCCACAGGCACCACCGGTACAAGAATCAAAGAACACACATCTTTAAGTGTGCGGTTATTTAAATCAGGCCCTTTAGGTGGCGACCAAGAGATGGGTGCACGTATCGCACAAGGTAAAATTGATATAATCATCTTTTTTAGAGACCCGTTAACCGCACAGCCTCATGAACCAGATGTAAGTGCGTTATTTAGACTAAGTGATGTTTATCAAATACCCCTAGCAACCAACCTTAAAACAGCCAATATGTTATTAAAAGCCATTGCCATATAAAAACCTGAACAATCTGTTCAGGTCTTTTTTTTAAACTAAATCAGTATTCTTAAAGAGTCGGTGGGTCAACCATAACAACAACCCAATCGATAGGATCGTCAGTATGACTGTTTGAATGATGGTTAGTGTATCATGGGTTTGGTCTAAAACCGCTAAAGCATGGTTAAGCAGTTGATAAGGCATGACTGCGAGTACCCCTACTGTAAAAGTATCGACAAAACCAAAGATAAAATATATCGCTAAGGTTAAAAGGGCGCCTAAAAACATCCGTTTCAACCATAGTGAAAACAGCAACGCACAGGTGATAATAAGGGTTAACAACATAAAATATAACCCTGTGGCAATGAAAAAACGACCAACATGCAACGTATCAAACATCACAAAGCCATAAAACAAAAACACCAAAACACCAAACACAAAAGATACAAAGGTTAAACCAAGCATCACTGTCCACTTGCTGATTAAGTAATCTCTTCTTTTTAAAGCATGAGAAAACATGAAAGGAAAATGATTTTTAGCTGCATCAAAGGTGAAAAACGCCACTGCCACAAAAATAATGGCTAACACAAATATTTGATGATATTGTGCAAAAAACTGCTCATAAGCATCAAAAATAGTCGGTGGGTCGAACTCAACTGGTGGTAAGCCTTCTTGTTCAAACACTAAGTTCATCAGTTCATTAAAATAACGGGCACTCAGTGCAGCTAAGGCACTTAAGAAAAACGACAAGACCCCAAAGATGATGATACGTGGGGTTTTAATAAAATACGCCATATCATATTTAAGCATGGTTTTATTCATGATTCAACACCGCCATAAAGACATCTTCAAGTGATTGTCTTTTTTTATGAATGCCTTCGATACGCACATCAACCTTCGATAACAACGCAAATAAATCTTTTTGTGTGGCCCCTGATTTTAACGTGCATTCTGTGGTGGTGTCTTGATGTTGCATCGATTCAACAATTGGTGAGCTTTTAAGTGCGTTTTCTACTAAGGATGGATCCATTGATTGAATCTCATACACATGGTCTTCTTGATTAGTTAAGATGTCTTGAACTTGACCTTCTAAAATCAACCGGCCATGCTCGATTAAACCAATCTTGTCACACACCATTTGTGCATCATACAAGATATGGGTTGAATACAGTATGGTCATCTCATGTTTTAACGATTTAATCAATGCCAATAACGATTGACGACCTAAAGGATCAAGCGCACTAGTCGGTTCATCCATCAACAACAGCTTCGGTTGTTTTAACAACGCACACGCTAAAGCTAAGCGTTGTTTCATGCCTCTTGAATAACCCCCAACTTTATACTGTGGTTTCGTAATATCAACCCTTTTAATCACATCTTTAATCCGCGATTTTGCTTCTTGTTCATCTAAACCGATGAACCCTGCGGTTAACTTTAGACAATCATAACCGGTCAAATAACTAGGAAAGCTTGGAACATCTGGCACAAAAGCAATATCTTTTTTAAACGCATCATCGCCTTTATTTAATCGTTTACCATCAAAATAAATCGCACCTTCATCTTGTGATAAAAACCGCATAATCAAATGAATCGTGGTTGTTTTACCAGCACCATTTCTCCCTATAAATCCATATATTTGGTTCGCTTCAACTTCCATATTCAATGCATCTAAGGCTTTAAACGATCCATAGTATTTCGTTAGTTGCTCAAGTCTCAATATCGCCATCTTCTCGTCCTATCATAAAATATAGTATCCATGAGAAACTAATGACCGCTAAAACCAAAATCCAAGCTTGTTTGCTCAATCCTTTTGTATTACGTCCTGGTTTTAACACATCAACAATCGCATAGATTTTAACACCAAGTTCAATGAGTACTAGCGGTAAAGCCAATAAAATCATCTCGAGGGTAATACTCATCTTACAACCCCTCTCTTGGTCGCTCAGCATCAATCTGATTCAAACCAGAAATACCTGAGACCAAATATAACACACCACCAAGTTGGTTGAATAATAAAGAAATTCCGCCCCAAATGGCTTGATACAGCAACGTTTTACGTAATGTTTCTTCGGATAATTCGCCTTTAATCATCTTTGTGAATAAAAATAAGTTAATCACAAAAACCGTGGCCACTAAAATCCCAAAAACTAAGCCAAAATAGGCAAAAAAGTTAAACACAAAATCAATCAACTGCTGTTCTGATTGTGATAAATTTTCTGCTTCAATTAAGTCTAAGATAAATTGTGGGGGACGTCTAAAAAAAAGGGCAAGAAAAAACATACCTGCAACAGTGATGCCCTCAAACACTAACCCCACAATCGTACAGATTTTTTGGGTATGAAACCTTTGTTTCATGATGATTCAATCTTTCTCAACTTAACCGCCGTCCCATAAGCGATGATTTCAGCGGCATTTCTCATCACCGATGATGTTTGAAGTCTAAAACCAACAATCGCATCCGCTCCAAGCGCTTCAGCGTCCTTTAATAATCGTTCAGTAGCGACTTGTCGAGCTTCATTCATCATATCTGAATAACCCCTTACCTCGCCACCAAACATGGTTTTAAAACTCGCCGAAATATCTTTTCCAAGATGTTTTGTTTGTACAATAGAGCCTTTCACATAACCAATGGGTTCCATCTCATACCCAGGTACATGGTTAATTGTATACAATTTGCCTCGATCAATCATTCGATTCATCCTCCTTATAATTTGTATTTCTCTTACTTTAACGTATTATGTGTGCCATCACAAAACGGTTGATTCGCTGTTTGTTTGCAACCACACAGATAAACTTTACCATCTTTCTCAGCGGTAAACTTTACAGGTTTAAACGACGTCACTTGATGAGAACCATCACAAAACGGTTGTCCTTCACTACGCCCACAACGACACCAGTGATAGGTTTTCCCTTTTTCTAAAGAGACCTCAAATGGTCCTTTTTGTGCAATTTTAGCATTTTCCATCCCGACAATAACCTCCGATTATACTGAATTACTTTTATTATAATTAAATTATTTGAAATTATCAAGGTATATTTTAAAAATAAAAAACCCACCAACAGGTGGGTTTGGTTCATAATGTGGTGCCCCTCGAAAATATCAAACGAACCGATACTTCATACTTCTTGTTACAATCATATAAAACGAACTGATGTTACCTAATGCTTGTTACAATCTTATAAAACGAACAATGAAACAGAAATCTCAAAGCTATTTAAAACCTAGAACAATGACTAGAAACCATTTTCGAGGAGCACAGTTACATTATAGCATGAATGTTTCACCAATCAAATACATATCATATTACTAGTTAATCAACAACGCTGCAAAGCCTTTGCCACCTCGTAAATATTTACTAAAGCAACCCGGCACCTCTGAACATTACCACTAATATAAAAATGCTAATCACAGCAAACGCTGTGGTAAATAATACCAAATGAGAAGCCAGTTCATCATCCCCTTGCAACCCTTTCGTGATGGCAACGGTTGATATGCCAATAGGCGAAGCAAAAATAGCAATCAT
>PWKX01000002.1 GCA_003559585.1 Mollicutes bacterium
AAACAATAATGTGCCTAACGTTGTGCCGCGTTTATCGCCTTTTTTCTTTTTAAAATGTCTAAAGACCAACGTTTTAACAATCGTTGAGACCACCACACCAATCATCACCCAAACAACAGCCACAGCCAATGTGATCAACAGTGAGGTTAAGGCTTGTGATAATGATAGTGTGTCACTAAACAATCTTTCTAAAAATAGCTTTAATGCATCCAAAGTATCCCACGTCCTTTATCATATTGTACTTCCATTGTACGTTATTTTTCACGAATATACCAGTCAGACAATGTTTGAAAATCATCAAAATCAATGTCTTTTAATTGAAATGTTTTGTGTGATGGCGAACTCATCACCGTAAACGCAGTTGTCAATAATCGTCTAAACCGTTGGAAAATTGTTTGATAAAAATGCATACTTTGCATGTGTCGCCGTTGGACAATCACTGTATTTCTTGCAATGACACGACTTCGTTGCACTAAGTGGTTGTGATCGATGTAAAACCCGCCGCTTTGATAGCGCATGTATCCCAAACATACACTCACTGGCAACAACAAAAACCCTAACCATGCATACGGGGTGATAAACCCAGCGATGATCACAACGATAAACGGCAATGATGCGCGGATGATATAACGTCTAAGCGCTCGTTTAGGCAATGGTTTTAATGTGAAGTTAATGGCATAATCTGGTAAGAACTTTGTTAACAGTGCTTGAATTTGATGGCGTTTAAAAACAGGAATTAATGTGATTTTAAAGTCTGTTTCATATTCGCTGCCACCAGCGACTTCTAATTCAATGGTCGCCAATTTAAACATTTGTCTAAGTAATCCTTCACTCACGCTTACCGCTTGAATACGGTGTTGTTTCAGTCTTAAGGTTTTTTTCACAAACAACCCGCGCTCAATGATGAGTTCATCGCCTTGTTTTAACAGGGTAAAAAAGGCAAACCGCGAGGCGTAACGAAAGATTGAAATGATCCACGAAATGATAAACAGTAGCACCACAAGCAGTACAATGAAAAACACACTTAAGGCAAACACTGAATCATAAAACCGGTCTAACCAAGCATCAGGAATAAAAATAAAGACTTGTGAGAAAATAAAACCGACAATCGAAAAGACAAACCCAATGCCTCCACTGGTGAGCCCAGCAATCAAGAGCATTTTATTGTCGAGTTCAAATTGTTCACGTGGTGTGTTATCTTGATTCAAATCAGATGAAACGCTGCCTTGTTTTGCATCATCAACCTCGGCGCTACCTTCTAAATATTGCTGGATGGCTTTGGCGTTTTTTGGTTTTAACGCCGCTAACTTAAACTCAGTCTCCATTTTAGACCCAGCGGTTTCAACTCTTAAACTTAAGATGCCAAGTGCCCGGTGTACCAAGCCCGCTTCTAACGATGTGGCTTGGATGCGTGCGCGTTTAATATGACGTCTTTTTTTAATGAAAACACCGGATTTAACATTTAAGGCATCATCTTTAAGCGCATAACGGTAAAAAATCCATCCAAAAACATCATACACTAATGTCACAGCAAAAATACCCAGCACAATGTATAGGTATATAGGTGAGCCGCCGCTTTCTTCTCCGGTAATGCTTGAAATAAGGAAACCAAAAATAATCGGTAACACCAATGATTTCACATGGGTGATAAACTGAACCAAAATCATTAACGGATGTTGGCGTTGATAATTAGACATCATCATCACTCAGTGACGCTAAGTTTGAAATGCGTTTTCTTAACGCTCTAGCCGTGTCCATTTTAAGTGCAGGTATTTTATGCGCGGTGCCTGCGGTGGCAATGTTTAACGTTGATAACCCAAATAACCGCATGATTGGTCCGTGTTCAGTATCAACATGTTGAATGCGGTTCATGGGAATCAGTGTTCGTTTAATGATGATGATGCCGTGTTGGATGTCAATATCTTGTTCATTGATATCATAACCCCAATATATCAACCGTATGCTTGGAATGACCAACATTTGCAGCAACCCAATCAGTCCAAAAAACACAGATGAGACGATGATGATAAAAAACGGCAGTCCTTCCCATAAAAAATGTCTAAGCAAAACATACCCAACGACTAAAACAACATAAAATATAACATAAATAAGGCCTTGAATACGCCAAACGGTACCCGCTTTTTTTTCGATGCGGTTGCTCGGTGGTGTTAATGTCATGTAATCATCCTTTCTAACTGTATATTAAGCATACAATAATTTAACTTTACGTGTCAATCACTATTTAAACTATGGTATGATAACAGTATCAATTATATAATGAGGTGGCATGATGTCATTAGATATTCAAAAAGATGTTGTCATTTGGCTTCAATCGTTTCGAAATGTTTTTACTGAATTTTTCTTTAGTTTTGTCAGCTTTTTTGGTGACCCTGAGTTTTATATCATCTTACTTGCGTTTGTCTATTGGGTGTTAAGTAAAAAAGCCGGTGAGTTTATGGCGATTGCCTTAGGCACAACGGTTAGTTTAAATAATCTATTAAAAGGGGTGTTTATGATCAACCGACCCTTTCAAACATACCCTGAAATAGAAAACTTAAGAGATTATGCAGCGACTGGTAGTTCTTTTCCTAGTGGTCATGTTCAAAACAGTGCCACACTGTTTTTTTCTTTAGCGATGTATTTTAAAAAACGCTATCTTTGGGTACTTGCCATCGTTTTAAGTGTTTTAATGAGTCTTTCACGTTTATTTTTAGGCCTTCACTATCCGATTGATGTGGTGGTTGGTGCTTTATTAGGTTTAGCGGTGCCTTTATTGTTTTATGTCCTTTTTAAACATTTTAGTGACCGGTTACCCGCTTTGTATACGCTGATTGTTTTGTTGTTTTTTCCAGCCTTCTTCTTCATTACTGAAAACGATTTTTTCAGAGGTTACGGCATTTTAGTTGGGTTTATCCTCGCCATCTTGTTTGAAAAGCGTTACGTCAATTTCTCGATGCAAATCTCACCGTTAAAAAAACTACTCAGATACGGGGTTGGGTTGATTTTTATTGTATTAACCATGGAGTTAATCGGTCTATTTTTTGGGATCTTTACCGTATCAACGTTTTGGGCTAATACCTTTGACTTTATTCGCTTCTTCTTTGTGGCGTTTGTCGGATTCGGTTTATATCCCATGTTCTTTAAACGGTTTAATTTTTAAATTTCTAATTGTCAAACAAATCAAGCCATGCTAATATAGTGATGGGCCCTTAATTTTGAAGCCTCCTCAACAGGAGTGCTTCTTTTTTTTATTGCAAAAGAATATGAAAGCTATGGTGATGATATGAAAACTAAGTTTATTTTTGTAACAGGTGGGGTTGTATCAAGTCTTGGAAAAGGCATCACAGCCGCTTCACTCGGTAGAATTTTAAAAAATCGTGGGTTAACCGTTTCTATGCAGAAATTTGACCCCTATATTAACGTCGACCCAGGTACCATGTCCCCTTATCAACACGGTGAGGTGTTTGTGACGCAAGACGGCGCAGAGACCGATTTAGACATTGGTCATTATGAACGGTTTATCGATGAGGAAATGACACGGTTTTCCAATGTCACCACCGGTAAAATTTATCAAGAAGTGATTGAAAAAGAACGGCGTGGTGATTATTTAGGGGCAACCATCCAAGTCATCCCGCATATCACCAACCAAATCAAAGAAAAACTCATTAAAGCCGCTGAAGCCACGCAGGCCAATGTGATCATCACTGAGATTGGTGGCACGGTTGGCGATATTGAGTCTTTACCGTTTTTAGAAGCAATCAGACAAACACGTAAAGATTTTGGGCATCACAACACCTTTTACTTACATACCACGCTTGTGCCTTATCTATCAAGCGCTGAGGAGTTAAAAACCAAACCGACTCAACACAGTGTTAAGGAACTGATGAGTTTAGGTATTCATCCAGATGCGATTGTGCTGAGAACCAATCACATCATCACCGAAGAGATGAAAGAAAAAATAGCCTTGTTTTGTGATGTTGATCAAAAAGCCGTGATTGAAGCACCTGATGAAGCCATCATTTATGAAGCAACATTAACACTCGAAAAACAAGGCCTTGATCAAATTGTCACCAATCACTTTCAACTAGATGTGCCGCCGGCTGATATGACCAATTGGCGTCACATGATTCAAAACATTAAAAACTTAAAACATACTGTTCAAATAGGCATCATTGGTAAATACACCAAGTTAAAAGACGCTTATTTATCTGTTTATGAAGCGTTACTTCATGGCGGTTATGACCATGAAACAAAGGTTCATATTGAGTGGATTGAAGCCGGTGATTTAGAAAAGAATAACGTGGCATCTTACTTAAAAGATTTAGATGGTCTTGTGGTGCCTGGTGGCTTTGGTAAACGGGGCACCAAAGGTAAAATGAAAGCCATTCGGTATGCTAGAGAACATAACATCCCATTTTTAGGCATATGTTATGGGATGCACTTAGCGGCGATTGAATTTGCTGAACATGTTTGTGGGTTAACTGGGGCTAACAGCACCGAAATTGACCCTGAAACAGGCCATCCAATCATTGCCTTACTGGCTGAACAACGCAACATTAAACATCTAGGTGGCACCATGCGCTTAGGTTATTATACGTGCGAGATTAAAGCCAACACCAAAGCCGAAGCACTCTATCAAGCCAACAGCATCAAAGAACGTCATCGTCACCGCTATGAATTTAACAACGCTTATAAAGATAGATTGCAAGCGAAGGGCTTGATCATGTCTGGCATCAACAAACGTCGTGATTTAGTGGAAATGATTGAATTACGAGATCATCCTTACTTTATTGCCGTTCAGTTTCATCCTGAATTTACAAGTAGACCCGATCGACCCAATCCGCTTTTTAAAGGCTTAATTGTAGCGGCCTTAACCTATCATCAAAACAAGTAAAAAAGCCAAGGATTTTTTATCCTTGACTTTTTTTTGATGATACCATCGTTTGTTTAATGCTTGTTAAAAACGCAGTCATCACCTTCGTATGAGCATCATAGTGTTTAAGCATCTCTAAAGCATCCATGGGATGTTTTCTATGAACATAAGCGTTGCGTAATTGTCGGGGTGATTTATGGTGTCTAAGGCCTTCACCACCAGGAAAAATTTCAAATATCACAGACTGAGAAATAGGGATCTTTAAGGCAGTCACGGCTTTTAATATGTTAGGTAGATATAGACGCACTGGAACTTTTTTTCCACGTTGCTTTTTATGCTGCTTAATCAATGCTTGTGCCGCGACTTCACAATTAATATACATCGCAACATACGCAGCAACACCGCGGTGATGTGTCAAGTCATACGTGGTAT
>PWKX01000113.1 GCA_003559585.1 Mollicutes bacterium
GGTGAAAACAGTGGTCACATCATTATGAAAGATTTACTGCAAACCGGTGATGGGATGTTGGTCGCGGCGATGATATTAAGCATCATGCAAGCGCGCAAGCAAACCTTGGCCAAATTATGTGAAGCCATTGATATTTACCCGCAGGTTGTGCATAACGTGAAGCATGTTGATAAAACTGTGTTAGAACATAAAGCTGTTAAAGATGTGATTCAAGCGGTTAGAACCTCACTCGGTAAAGACGCACAGTTGTTAGTCAGACCTAGTGGGACAGAACCTGTGATTAGAATCACAGTCAGTGTTAAAGACCGAGATCAAATCAAACAAGCGATTGATACGATAGAAGCATCATTTTATGAACATGGGGGAGCGATGAGATGAAACGACATGCTATTATTTTAGCGGCTGGTAAGGGCACGCGCATGCGGACAAAATTACCGAAGTGTGCCTTTCCAATCTTAAAAAAACCAATGATTGACTATATTGTTGAAAATGTTGAAAAAATTGATGTGGATACCGTTGTTACCGTTGTTGGACATCAAAAACATGTGATTCAAGAGGTGCTTGATACAAGGACGCTTTATGCGGTTCAAGCAGAACAGTTAGGGACAGGTCATGCGGCCTTGGCGGCTAAGACGCTATTGAAAGACGAAGAAGGCACCACCTTGATTTTACTAGGTGACATGCCGCTCATTGATAAAAAAACCTTGCAAAGCATTTATGAAGTTCATGAAAATTCTGATCAAGTTTTAACCGTGGTAACCGCTAACTTTGAAGCGCCACATGGGTATGGACGTATCATTCGTGATGATTACGGAAAAATCACGGCGATTGTTGAGGAGAAAAACTGTACCGAAGCGCAACGTAAAATCACAGAGATTAATACTGGACTTTATGCCGTTGATAATAAGCGCTTATTTGAAGCTTTAGATAAAGTCGAAAAAGATCCAATTAAAGGCGAATACTATTTAACAGATATCGTGAAAATTATGAATGAAGATCACCCTGTTGGCACGTTTACCATCCGTGAAAACCACCGTGTGATGGGTGTGAATGACTTATACGCTGTCTCACAAGCAGAAAAATATTTAAGAGATGAAATCAACAAAGATTTAATGTTAAACGGTGTATCTATGATCAACCCAGAAACCATCACCATCGGTCATAATGTGCAAATAGAAGGCAATGTGACCTTGTTGCCGAATACGACGATTACGGGTGAATCAATCATTAAAGAGGGCGCTGTGATTGGGCCGAATACAGAGATTCACAACGGCATCATTCACGAATCGGTTGAGGTGAAACACTCACTGATTTACGATTCTGAGGTGCATGAAAGAACAACCGTTGGTCCGTTTGCCCATTTACGTAATCGAGCGAACATTGGAAAAGACAACCGCATTGGTAACTTTGTGGAAGTGAAAAAATCAACCACAGGTCATGACACCAAAGCTTCACATTTAGCCTATATTGGTGATACCACCACAGGGTCACATGTCAATTTTGGTTGCGGGTCAATTACGGTCAATTATGACGGCCGTGATAAACACCGAACATCGATTGGTGATGATGTGTTTATCGGCTGTAATACCAACTTAATTGCACCGATTACCATTGAAGATAATGTCTTTATTGCGGCGGGGTCTACGGTTACAGACAACATCCCCTCAGGCTCACTTGCTATAGCAAGAAACCGTCAAATCAATAAGGCGGATTATGCCAAAAATCTTATCAAACCGAAGCTTAAAAATAACATCATCAAATAGTTGACAATCATGAGCAGTGTGTTATAATTACATAAGTTAATATTGGTGGAAAGAAGAGTACCCACTCTCACCTGATCGATGAAGTCGGTAGGTAGACGCTACAAATAGACAAAATCATGTTTATTTAGTGTGGGTACGTATGTGCTCACACTTTTTTATATGTTTCACCAATCACTATGGAGGTGACAGAGATTAAAAGAAAACCTGATCGAAAGAAAAAAGGCGACGGCATTTTGAATGAAGACATTCGCGTTCGTGAAATCATGGTCATTTCAGACCAAGGAGAACAACTTGGGTTGATGAACAAAAATGAAGCCATTAACGCTGCTTATGACCGCGATTTAGACTTGGTGCTTGTAGCACCAAACGCAAAACCACCTGTTGGGAAGTTTATGGACTTTAATAAGTATCGTTATGAACAACAGAAAAAAGCACGTGAAGCGAAGAAGAAACAAAATGTTATGCAACTTAAAGAGTTAAGGTTATCACCAAAAATCGAAAAACACGACTTCGAAACAAAGCTTAAAAATGGTCGCAAGTTTTTAGACAAAGGCGATAAGTTAAAACTTTCGATTCGATTCCGCGGACGTGAAATGGCTCACACCGATCAAGGTCGAAAAGTCATGCTTGATTTTGCTAAACAATGTGAAGACATTGCCGAAATCGAATCGCGTCCTAAGCAAGATGGTCGCACCATGATCATGACTCTAAATCCTAAAAAAGAAAAATAAGGAGGATTCAATATGTCTAAAATGAAAAGTCATTCAGCTACTCAAAAGCGGATGAAAAAGACAGCTTCTGGTAAATTAAAAGTGTCACGCGCAAACCGTGCCCACTTGAAAGGTAACAAAAACAAAAATACCATCCGTAATAACCGCAGCGCTGGTTTTGTTTCAAAAGCGGATGAAAAACGCATCAGACAACAAGTATCACAAGTAAAATAACCCATATAAGGTAAAATTAGGAGGAATACTATGCCACGTGTAAAAGTAGGCACATTAGCACGTAGACGTCGTAAACGTGTTCTGAAATTAGCTAAAGGCTATTTCGGTTCTAAACGTGTGTTATATAAAACAGCAAACCAACAAGTCATGAAATCATTAGCTTATGGTTATCGTGACCGTAAACAAAGAAAACGTAACTTCAGAAAATTATGGATCAGTCGTATCAACGCCGCGGCGCGTTTGAACGGGATGAGCTATTCTAAAATGATCAATGGATTAAAATTAGCGGGCGTGAATGTTAACCGTAAAATGATGGCAGACATCGCTGTAAATGACCCAGAAGGTTTCAAAGTATTGGTTGAAACAGCAAAAAAAGGGTTAGATGGTGAGATCAAACCACAGGTTCAAGACACTAAACCTGAGGCAAAAGTTGAAACCAAATCAACCCAAAAAGCTGAGGCGTCATTAAGTCAATCAGCATTAGAAGACATGACTGTCGCAGAATTAAAAGATTTATGTAAAGAAAAAGAGTTAACCGGCTATTCAAGCATGAAAAAAGCGGAGTTAATTGAAGCGTTATTAAAATAAGTGGTTCATTGAACTGCTTTTTTTATACTTTTTTTAGCTGTTTACAATGCCACTATTATTCAGTATAATAAAGTGTTATTTTAGGAGGCTAAACTATCATGAAAAAACTATTAATCATCAGTGTCTTATTTACGCTGGTTCTCACCTTATCAGCTTGTGGGTCCGAGGCTCAAATTTCGACTTTATCTCATAACCCATACGAGCAAGTCAACTGGGATGAGGTTACCACAATAAATAGCGCATTACATAATCATACGACCAATTCAGATGGTGATTTATTGCCGCATGAAGTGGTTGATTTATATCACAGTTTAGAGTTTGGGGCTTTGGCCATCACCGACCATGATGATAACCGTCTTCAATACCCGCCTGTTACCTACCCGTGGACAGATTTCTCCACGATTCACGATAGTTGGGAAGACCGTGATCCAACTGAGCTGGGCATGTTAAGCATCCCAGGTACTGAGTTTTCGTGGGTTCATCACATGACAGCATTATTTACTGATCTTTATTTAGAACAAGGTTATGATGAAGCGGCCGTTTTAAAAGCTGTTCAAGCCGAAGATGATGCTATTGTTCATTTTGCTCACCCAGGTCGTTATTGGGACCGGTTTGAAGACTATGAAGAAGGTGAGCGTTATTCACCTGAGTGGTACGCTGATTTCTTTAACCAGTATGATAATACCGTCTTAACAGGCATTGAAATCTTTTCACGCAATGACTTTTATGAACACGACCGTTATTTATGGGACTTAATCTTATCGCAAACCATGCCTGAAAGAAACGTTTTTGGGTTTGGGGTTGATGACCACCACGGTGCTTACGCCCGCTGGTCTTGGACACAACACCCTTTAAGTGATCCGATGGATAAAGAAGCGTTTCGACAAAACATCATCGATGGTGCTTTTTTCGCCGTCAACATTAGACGTAAGGATGATAGTGTGCCGACCATCAACGCTATCGATGTTGATCATGATGCACGCACCATTAGCATTGATGCTGAAAACTATGACATCATTCGCTGGATCAGCGGTTATGATGAGGTGACCATGACCTCAACAATCGTTGGTGAAGGTGATACGTTTAATTATGGGTCACTAGATGCCCCCTATGTTCGAGCAGAAATCATTTTAGGCGATGGCTCCACTTTTAGACGCAAAGTGCTCACACAACCCTTTGGACTCATCCAAGAAGACTAAACAAAAACACCGACTACAAAAAGTCGGTGTTTTTTTAACGTCGGTGATTGCCTTGGTCTACTAATAAACGTCTGATCAATTTCCACGTATGTCTTTCTTGGTCACTCAACCGTTCTTCAGCGTGTTTATGGTCGTTTTTTCGTTTGATTTCAGCTAAATCATGTTGGTAGGATTGATACATGGTTAAGGTGTGTTTTATAAAATCATCGACATGCGGCGATTTAATTTTTCTTAACCGTTTTAAAATCGGGTCAAAGTGATGCATACAAACGATGCCTTTATCCATGTACATGGTTTTAAGTGCGTCATGTTCTAAGCCACTGGCAAAAAGGTTGATATATAAAGCTTCACTTGTTTTTTCATGCGCACATAATAAACAAGCGGTTGGTTTTTTCTTCTGGGCGGGTTTTTGTTGTGTGATGCGGTTTAACTTAACGGTTAATAGGTGATGATAAAGAACCGCATGATTTAAATGATCGCCCGCTTCATAAAACTTCTCAGTATGATGCTGACAAAAACCATCGCTATCTATAAAAGTTTTTCGAAAATCAACATCCGCGATATGAGCGTATTGAAAGGTTGCGATTTTTTGCTCGGTTCTTAAGTTTACAAGCTGACAAACAGGACACATATCAGGTTGCATAACCGCTTTTAAATCAAGCCATGTAAAGGTTGGTCGTTTCATGTTATCACCTCACGTTACTATACATAATAAATCAAAAGATGTCAATGAGGCCACCATCACTTTAGTTGCACCTAGCATTTAATATGTTAAACTATAGATGTCAAGTGATCACA
>PWKX01000012.1 GCA_003559585.1 Mollicutes bacterium
CGGACAAGAGGCACGTTAGTGGCATGTTTATTTTTATCATTGCATCTAATTCACAAACGTTTTTCGTTTAGTTGTTTGACAGACTATGTGACTTAAACCGGTTAATGATGTTGAGATGATTTTTCTATATCTTTTAATTAAACAAGAGCCCCGCCCTTCATAACATATTGAATGGTGTTTAAATGATCGATGTCTTCAGTAGGATTTTCACGGCAAATAACTAAATCAGCCTTTTTACCCACTTCAATGCTGCCAATATCGTTTTGTAAACCAAGTAAATGCGCAGCGTTAATCGTGGCTGTTTTTAAAGCATCCAATGCAGACATCCCATATGATTGATACAATGACAACTCACGGTGAAGCATGCCATGCGGCACATACCCAGCACCACTAGCCCCGGCATCGACTGCCGCAACCATTGTCACACCTTTTTCCATAGCGCGTTTAATATTAGTCGGTATGTATGTTTTAACAAGTGTTCGGATGTCTTCAATCATTTTATTTTGTAGTTCATCACCAGCGTTTAATTGCTTTTTGATACGTTCAATGGATTGTTTGCCCAGTTTAAAAAATGCTTTCGGTAAAGCTTTCATCATGTGGTCATAATGGTTTTCATCATCAAGCATCTGTAAATAATTAACGGGTGCATAAGCGGTTGGTACCCAATATATCTTTTGTGCCTTCATTAAATCAAATGTGGCATCATCGATGATCCCAAACGGTGTATGTTCTAAACTATCAATGCCAATCTCAACACCACGTTTAAAATCCGATACATGATAAATAGAATGCGCAGCCACTTTCAAACCTTGTTCATGCGCACGCTTGACAATTGCTTTTAACACATCGTCTTTCATGTGCGCATGCATCACAGCTGGTTTCATGCCCTTTTTTGTTAAATAATCAAACATTTTTTGATCATCTGCATATGGCATAAATGCACCGGTTGTGGTGGTTTTAATAAAATCAACCCCACGCGACTTTAAATCATCCACGGCGTTGATGGCTTCTTTTGGTGTGTCAACATCAACCGATAGACTGGTTACTTTATAGACACGTTTTAACACATCATGTACTGGTTTTAAAAACGGAAAAAACATCTTAGTGCTGAAATAGCCATGTGGCGCACTAAGCGCTGGGCCTGATGTGATAATGCGTGGTGCGATTCGGTTGTTTAAATTGATATCATCTCGAATGGCATACACTTTGTCACCTTGACCACCAGGCATGTTTCTAACCGTGGTGATACCTGCTTTTAAGTTTTGCATTAAATGACGGTTCAGTTTTTTATTAAAGCTTTCTTTATAGGGTTTTAAAAAATCATCAACCCCACTTTGAAGTAAATGCACATGAGCATCAATTAATCCTGGTATCACCGTACAGCCACGACATTCAATAACTTTGTAATCGTTAGGAACACTGAAGGTTTTTGCATCTTTTATCATATGAATGATGCCGTCGTTAATTAGGATGGATTGATGTGCGAAGACGTTATCTTTAATGACATCGACGATTAATACGTCAACTAATGCGAATTTGTTCATGCTAGGCCTCTTATCTAGATTATTTTATAATGATTCATTCAACTAAGTACTTTATCACTTAACGCATCGATGAGCCAATTTAAAGTGTCGTGAGAATCTAACTCACAACACTTGTGGCATCTCTTAGTTTTTAGATCTCTTATTTTCTACTAACCGGCGATCCGCCTTATTTATGAGTTCATTGATTGATTTAACTTCTGGTTTCACAGGTGCTAAACCGCAAGCAAACGATACATCATGCTTGGCCAACAATGGATGGCGTTTTAATGCTTGAGCCATGGCATCCATGTTTGCGGTGATTTTCTTATTATCACGATGATTTAAGACCATTAAAAATTCATCGCCCCCAATGCGGCCAATATATTCATTATCGTTCAGTTCAGCTTTCAATGTTTTGGCAAAGGCTTTTAACACATCATCGCCAACTTGATGGCCAAAGTTATCGTTGATTTGTTTAAAATTTTTAATGTCAATCATCACCACAGTGAAGTCTGCTTTTTCTTTTTTGTAATTGATTAGCGTTGTTTCTAAAAGGCTTAAAATATGACGGCGATTGGGAATATTCGTGAGCGGATCGTGTCTAGAGATATATCTTAAGTTCTTAATCAGTTCAAGGTTATGTAAATCTGTTTCTATCCCAGCTTTAAACAGTTCAAGTAACTGGCGATGTTTGGCAGAAAAGTGTCTTTCGGTGTTATCAAGCACACATATTGTGCCAAATACCTCGCCATCTTTCCATTTTATTGGCAGTCCGTAATACGCAATCATGTTTAATTTTATATCAGGATTATCTTGCCAAGTTGGGCTTTGAAGCGCATTCGGAATATGAAGTGGTTTATCTTCACCGATGACTGTCTCACAGTATAATCCATGCCCAAGTGAATCTTGATCGCCCTCAGTATATGGATTGCTCGGCAAATCACTTTTAAGAAATACTTCTAAATGGGTTTCATTGATGCGCATAATCAAACTAGCTGGTACGTCCAGTAATTCAGCGGTCGCATTTAAGATGTCTTGCCATTTCTTGATGATATCTTTTGAGACACTCGGCTTGGTTCGCGCACTGTATTTTATACGTTTATAACGGTTGTGTTCTCTTAAAAAAACATCTGTTTGATTCATGTACATGCCTCCCCCCAAATAGGTTTTTCTATGTTTATTTTACCATACAATTATAAGAATCCTGCCTTATATCTAAACAATCGGTTGATGCAAGTCTCATCGTGCTAATTACGTATGTTTGAAATGACGCACCCCAGTAAACACCATTGTCATTCCTAATTGATCACACGCATCTATCGATGCTTGATCACGTTTTGAACCACCTGGTTGAATGATATGTCTCACACCATAACGCCGTGCGAGTTTCACCACATCATCAAATGGGAAAAACGCATCAGAAGCTAAAACTAATGCTTCTGTATGACCGTTTTTTTTAGCCCATTTTAAAGCAATCTCAGCGGCACCAACCCGGTTCATTTGACCAGCTCCAATGCCAACTGTTTGATGGTCTTTTGTCACAACAATCGCGTTGCTTTTTACGTGTTTCACCGCGTGCCAAGCAAACAAAAGTTCAGCAATGGTCTCATCACTAGGTTTTTGTTTTGTCACACATTTCAAATCAGCTTTTGTGATGGTTTTTCGGTCAACTTCTTGCATGATCATACCACCATTAATCGACGTGAATATAGTCTGATCGGTTGTTTTTTGATTCATCGGCAATTTTAATATTCGTAACTGCTTTTTTTGTTTTAAATACGTTAAAGCTTCTGTGTCATAATCAGGCGCGATGATGATTTCTAAAAAGATGGTATGTAGCGTTTTTGCTAATGCTAAAGTAACCGGTTCATTAACAGCCACAATCCCACCAAAGATACTAATGGCATCACTGGCGTAAGCTTTATCAAATGCCTTTTCAATATTTGAACCCGTCCCAATGCCACACGGATTCATGTGTTTTAAAGCAACCGCAGTTGGTTGATTAAAGTCTTGTAAGATGTTTATAGCAGCATTGGCATCTTGAATGTTGTTATAAGATAACGCTTTACCATGTAACACCTCAGCGTTAAATAACGAATAGGGATTGGTTTCATTTGATTGATAAAGCGAGCCTTTTTGATGTGGGTTTTCCCCATACCGAAGTGTTTGTTTTAAAGTCCAAGTTTGATTTAGTGTTTGTTTATCCGCTAAATAATCGGCAATCATTAAATCATAGTGCGCGGTATATTCAAACACCTTTTGTGCTAAATACTGCTTGGTTGTTGAAGTGGTGTTACCATATAAGTTCATCTCATCGATGATTCGTTGATAATCTGTTGGGTCAAACAAAACCGTGGTCGATGTCATGTTTTTAGCCGCACTACGTAGTAGGGCGGGTCCACCAATGTCAATTTGCTCAATTGCTTCATCCTTCGTTGTTGAGTGGGTTTGAATCGTAGACTCAAATGGGTATAGATTGACCACTAAAACATCAATCGGAGCAATGTTATGGGTTTTTATAGTGTTCATATGGTCTGGATTATCACGTTTAGCCAATAGCCCAGCGTGCACGACCGGATGCAAGGTTTTCACACGTCCATTTAACATTTCGGGAAAACCAGTCACATCACTCACAGCGGTAACTGAAAATCCATAGGTTTCTAAGGTTGCTTTTGTACCACCAGTCGAGATGATGTCATAGCCTTGCTTTATAAGACAATGCGCCAGCGCTTTAAGGTTCGTTTTATCGCTAACACTTATCAGTGCTTTTTTCATGGTTGGCCTCCAAGTTTATTGTCATCTTAGTATCATAAGTCAATATAAGTAGTATAAGCGCTATTTCCGCTTTCGTAAAGACACTTTATGTGTTGATGTCATAGACTGTCTTTTGAAATCGGAAGTTGTTTATGGGATAATATAGGTAAATCATGAAAAGGATGTGATTGCTATTGATAAACACGTCGTTGAAACATTGGCTAAAAAACATGGGTTTGATGATTTCAAATGGATCAGTGGTAAAGATATTGTGGTTAAACAATGGGTTCGTTTCAAATGCCGTTTTATGTGTGAAACGTATGGTGATAAACTTGTTTGTCCACCACACATGCCACCCATCCCTGAATGCAAGCAATTCTTTGATGAATATGAGCACGCGTTGATTATCCGCAAAACAATGAAAGCACATCGCAGGGATGAGGACTCTGATTATTTTAAAAACATTGATAAAAACTTGATGGCTTTAGAGAAAAAATTGTTTTTCAATGGTTTTGAAAAAGTGATGGTTTTACCGGCCACAATTTGTAGTCGGTGTGAAGTTTGTGCTGTTAAACCAGAAGATTGTCATCATCCTAATTTATCTAGACCAACCCCAGAAGCGCTTGGGGTCGATGTCTTTACAACCGTGAAAAAAATCGGCTTTAAAGCCGAGGTATTAAACAGCTTTAATCAAGACATGAACCGGTATATGTTTATGATGATTGCTTAGATTAATAAGTCATATTTAATGATTAAACCATGTTCATAAGGCACGTTTTCCTACCCAATTAACTAATCAACCACAGGTTGATTTATATCAATTTAGGGTTTCTTTACAACGATTAACAAAACAACTATAATGAAACCATCATAACATAAGGACGTGTTTTATATGGACGGACAACTCATTGGATCATTTTTGCAAAAATTAAGAAAAGAGCACCAGTTAACACAAAAAGACATCGCCAAACTTTGCCATGTCAGTAATCAAGCAGTCTCAAAGTGGGAAAA
>PWKX01000080.1 GCA_003559585.1 Mollicutes bacterium
TAAGACGGTTCCAACATGTCCCTAAAACACATATTTGGACCTTGCAACGATATTTTTGGTATACCAAACACTTTGTTAAAAAAGTGGATGATACGAAAATATTGATCATTGAAACGCTTAACGATGAAATTGTTAAAACCGCATCGATTAACTGGCTAAGCCGTAAACTGGGCACTGAAAATGTTGAACGATTCCCAGTTGATTCATCACATTTTTTGTTTTTCGATCGATCGATTAGAATGCAAGTGTATGAAAAAATCGATGCGTTCTTAAATGAGGAGGAATAACATGAAAGTATCATTGAACTGGTTGAATGACTATGTCGATGTTAAACACATCACACCAGAGACGTTAAAAGACCGTTTTACGATTCAATCACAAGAAGTTGAATCACTAAGTGTACTCTCAACGGCTAAAAATATTGTGGTTGGTCACACGATTACGTGCGAACCACATCAAGATGCCGATAAATTACAGGTTTGTAGCGTTGATGTTGGGACAGAGACCTTACAAATCATTTGTGGTGCGCCCAATGTTAAAGCCGATCAAAAAGTGGTGGTGGCTTTACCGGGTGCTGTTTTACCAGGTGATTTTAAAATAAAGAAAACAAAGATTCGTGGCGTTGATTCAAGCGGCATGATTTGCAGTTTAAAAGAACTTGGTATTGATGAAAAATACCATCAAGAAGCCGGCATTCATGTTTTGCCATCAGACACAGAAGTCGGCCGCGATGCAAAAGACGTACTGGGCTTTGAAGATATGATTATGGATGTTGATGGGAAACCAGACCGACCTGATTTATTATCAATGTTTGGGTTTGCCTACGATGTTAAAGCGCTCTTTGATTTAGATATTAACCTACCAACCCCTGCGTTTAAATCAGTCGAGATGCAAAACCCATTTAAGATAACAATCAACACCAAACAATGTGGGGCTTATTACGGGGCTTATATCAAGGACGTTGTGATTAAACCTTCACCGTTATGGATGAAAGCTCGCTTAATTGCTGCAGGCATTCGTCCGATTAATAACGTGGTTGACATCACAAACTACGTGATGTTAGAAACGGGTCAGCCACTTCACGCTTTTGATGCTACGCGAATTGGCACAACAAACGTGGTGGTTAGACAAGCGCATCAAAACGAGACGTTTACCACCCTTGATGAGGTTAAGCGCACCTTAAGTGACGATGATATTGTTATCACCAATGGAGAAAAACCAATTGCTTTAGCTGGTGTGATGGGTGGACTTGATTCTGAGGTTGAATCAAACACCGACGCCATCTTATTAGAAAGTGCTGCTTTTGATCCAATTAACGTTAGACGCACATCGACTAGATTAGATTTAAAAAGTGAGTCTTCAACCAGATTTGAAAAAGGCATCGATAAAGCGATGACAGAGTATGCCTTAAAACGTGCGTGTGATTTATTGACCACGTATGCGCACGCCACGGTATCAAACGATGTGGCTTATGTGGATAACCGTCCATTTGATCAATCTAAAATTTCCTTGAGTTTAACTAAATTAAACAGTGTCCTAGGTTCAACGTTAAACCTTAAAGACGTGAAAGACATTTTAAGACGTCTAGATTTTGATTACACGTTAACGGATGAAACCTTTACCCTCACAATTCCTACCAGACGACCTGATATGGAAACATATCAAGACTTGATAGAAGAAATTGGCCGTATTTTTGATTATAATAACCTTGAAAACACGTTGCCAAAAACCATCGCTCAAGGTGGGTTAAGTGACTATCAGTTTTTCAAGCGTTCTTTAAGACGCACTTTAACGGGTTTAGGATTGAATGAAACCATCACGTATTCTTTAATTGCTAAGCAAAAAGTGTATGATTTAACCATAGATAAACAAGCAAATATTGTCAGTTTACATAACCCGTTATCTGAAATCCATAGCACCTTAATCTTAAGCCCTCTAAACGGTCTTGTTGAGGCAGCGGCTTATAATACCGCTCGTCGTCAAGCCGATGTGCATATGTTTGAAGTGAGTAAGAAGTATACCAACGAGGGCGAAGAGGACCGCCTAGCCATCTTGATGACTGGTCCTTACCGTAATCATTACTGGCAAACCACACAAAAAACCAACTTCTTTACATTAAAAGGTGTGATCGAGGCATTAAAAGAAAAATTTAACACCCCAGCTTTGACATACGAAACCATTCACATAGACAACTATCACCCACATCAAACCGCGCTTATTAAAGCTGGTGATGTTGAGATTGGTCATATTGGGAAACTACACCCGCAATATGCTGATCGTTATGATTTAGAAGACGTGTTTGTTGCCGATATTAATCTAGAAACCTTCTATGCATTAAAAGAAAAAGAATACACGTATGAAAAAGTGTTGAAATTCCCAAGTATGAGTCGTGATATCGCACTTGTCCTTGATGAATCAATTCCAGCTGGTGATATTATCAGCAGCATTTATGAACATTCAACAGCCATTTTGAAAAACGCTTATGTCTTTGATGTTTATCAAGGCGAACACATAGAAACATCAAAAAAATCACTCGCGATTAGAATGCGATTTGAAGATAAGACCGGTACATTGAAAACAAGTACGATTGATGAGATGGTAAAGAACATTCTTGAAGCCCTTAAAAAAGAGCATCAAGCGGTCTTGAGATAGCTAAAAAGGCGTTGTTATAAACAACGCTTTTTTTTATGAAAAAGCTGTATTATAAAAACCCTTACATTTTTTATGAAAACGGTTGTATCTAGCGATATTCTTTGTTATAATTTTACCGTATTTTAAAAAACAGTACGAGGAGGTTTCATATGAAGATTGGAGTACCAAAAGAAATTAAAAATAATGAAAATAGAGTAGGCATCACGCCTGCTGGTGTCAGCCTACTAATTAAACACAACCACGACGTGTTCGTCGAAACAACCGCTGGTTTAGGTTCAGGGATCACCGATGAAGAGTTTGTGGAAGCTGGGGCCACGATTGTAGGTTCTGCAGAAGAAGCTTGGGCACAAGAGATGGTGATTAAGGTTAAAGAACCTTTACCACCAGAGTATCCGTTTTTCAGAGAAGATTTAATTATTTTTACGTATTTACACTTAGCGGCGGAAGAGACACTAACACAAAAACTAATTGATTCTAAATGTAAAGCCATCGCATATGAAACCGTTCAAGTTGGCCGTGAGTTACCGTTACTTCGTCCGATGAGTGAAGTGGCTGGTAGAAGAGGTACGATCGTGGCGGCAACGCAACTTGAAAAACATCGAGGCGGTCGTGGTATCTTATTAAGCGGAGTCCCAGGTGTTAACCGTGGACATGTGGTAGTCTTAGGTGGTGGGACCGCTGGGGTAAGTGCTGCAAAAATGGCAATTGGTTTAGGCGCTAAAACAACCATCATTGAACTAGATGAAGACCGCATGCGCTATTTAGACCATATTTTTGATAAAGAAATCACTGTTTTAAAATCAAACCCATTAAACATTGAAAACGCCCTTAAAACAGCGGATGCGCTTGTGTCTACTATTTTAATTCCAGGTGCAAAAGCTGCTAAAATTGTCACTGAAGACATGGTTAAAACGATGCCTAAAGGTAGCGTTATTGTTGATATCTCAATTGATCAAGGTGGTTCGGTGGCAACCATTGACCGCATCACAACACATGATAACCCTGTGTTTGAAAAACACGGTGTCTTACATTACAGTGTGGCAAACATGCCAGGTGCTGTGCCAAGAACATCAACGTTTGCGTTAACAAACGCCACCATCCCTTACGCAGTTGATATTGCCAATAAAGGGTACTTACAAGCTTGTTTAGATGATCCATCGTTAAAACTAGGCTGCAATGTAATCAACGGTAAAGTCGTCTATAAAGCAGTTGCTGAAGCCTTTAATCATCCCTATCATCCGGTTGATGCTGTGTTAAATTCTTCAACCACATAATCATCAAGATGCCGATCGTAATCGGCATCTTTTTTTAGGGGTAAGCTATTTTAAAAAATAGGGGGTATTTATAGTAATCACACCTAATTTGTTGTACAATATATAATCAAAGAAGGTGTGCCTATGTGGAAACGTGTTAAATCAATGAATATTGATGGATTAACCCAATCGTTTTTCTACAGCAAAGCCTATATTGCCATCATAACCATTGGGGGTATTTTAGGGTTTGTGTTTTCATATGAAATTGAAGCCATATTATTCGTGGCCTCTTTTGTGGTGCTAAACTTGTTTTTCCAACGTGATGTGTTGCCTTCACTGCTCAATTTAATGATCATTGGTATGATTCCATTGGCCCGTTATGGGGATGTCGATTATTTTGTGCCATTTTTTTGGTATTTAGAACCGTTTAGTGCCTCTTTAACACCGTATGTTGAACAGTACACAGGCTCTGTCATTCTTTTATGGACATCTTTGTTTGTGGTGATTGGTGTGGCTGTCGGTTTTATCATGCATTTTATTATATTTCCGCCTCACTTTAAACGCGGTCGTTTCTTTTATCCAACGTTGTTTGTGATGGGCTCTATTTTATTTGGTGGCTTGTTCCATCTATCTGTTTCAGAGTATTTTAGTTTTCCAGCGGTTTACTATGTGATTTTCTTAGGCCCTGTGATGATGCTTATTTATGTTTTTATCGAGTGTTATTACCCATCAATCAATGAAAAAAGTGTGCATCATTTTGCTAGTATGATGATTGGTGTTGGCTTGATGGGCATTGTGATGGGAACTGTTTTACCTGCGGTAGGACACCGTGAAAGCATTGAAACGATTTTCCAAACGGGCTTAGAAAGACGCTATCAATGGCGTAACAACTTAAGCAATAATTTATTGATGTCGATGCCGTTTGCGTTTTATTTAGCGGTTAAAACCAAGTGGTTTGTGCCGTTTTTCTTAATCGGACTCTTACAATACATCACCCTGGTGTTTTCATATTCACGCGGTGGCATCATTTTTTCTACATTGAGTCTCCCAATTTTACTGGGTCTTACCTTTGTGTTTATGAAAAAACACCGTTTAAAATTTGTGATTACCTTGTCGTTTGTGACTGGTGCCCTTCAACTGTTGTTTGTGTTTTGGGATACCAATGCTTTGGTGGTGATTGGCGATATTCATCAAAGAGTCACCATTAGTACCGAAGAGGTACGTGCGTTGATGTTTGTACAAGCCTTAGAACGGTTTAAAGCATACCCTATTTTTGGTACAGGCTTTGCGACTAGCGTGA
>PWKX01000068.1 GCA_003559585.1 Mollicutes bacterium
CTGAATCAAAGACGATTTTACCAGTTGCAGCACCTGGTGAAGCAGCTAAACCTTTAGCCACACTTTCAGCTTTTTCTAAGGCACTTTCTTCAAAGACAGGGTGAAGTAATTGGTCAATTTGCGCTGTATCTACATGGTTAAGGGCTTCTTCTTTTGAGATGATGCCATCTTTTTGTAAATCAACCGCAATCTTAACCGCGGCATGCGCGGTACGTTTACCTGTACGGGTTTGAAGGATGTATAATTTACCTTCTTCAATGGTAAACTCAACATCTTGCATATCTTTATAATGCGCTTCTAAATCATTAAGAATATCAACAAGTTCTTTGTAAATTTCAGGACGCTTAGCTGATAATTCGGTTTCAAGATCAAGTGGGGTTCTCACACCAGCCACAATATCTTCACCTTGAGCGTTGAATAAGAACTCACCAAAAATCACGTTTTCACCTGATTTAGGATCGCGTGTGAATAACACACCAGTTCCTGAGTTTTCCCCAGTATTACCAAATACCATTTCTTGTACGTTAACCGCTGTTCCTAAATCATGAGGGATTTTGTTGTGATCACGGTAGATGCGTGCACGTGGTGTATCCCAGCTTCTAAAGACAGCGTCAATGGCTTGATAAAGTTGTTCCATTGGGTCTTGTGGGAAAGCTTCACCAACTGCATCTTTGTAGATGGCTTTAAACTGTTCAACGATTGATTTAAAGTCATCAGCACTCATGTCTGTATCATCGCCATAGTTGTTTTCTTCTTTGATGTTTTCGATGACACTGTTGAAACGCTTCATTTCAATTTCTTTAACCACTTCACCAAACATTTGAATCAAACGACGGTAAATGTCATAAACAAAACGAGGATTATCCGTTTTTTCAATCATAGCATCCGCCACAACATCCGTTAAACCAAGGTTAAGAATGGTATCCATCATCCCTGGCATTGAGAATTTCGCACCTGAACGCACTGATAATAACAATGGGTTTTGCTTATCGTTAAACCCTTTGCCCGTTTCCTCTTCAAGTTTTTGCACGTAAGTTTTTATGTCTTCAAGTAATTCTGGTGAGTTTTTCTCACCGTTTTCATAGTATTCCATACACATCTCTGTGGTTACTGTAAACCCAGAAGGTACAGGAATACCAAGTTTCTTCATTTGCGATAGGTTGGCACCTTTGCCGCCCAGTAAAGCTTTTTGATCCTGGGTTCCCTCGCCAAATAAGTAAATTCTTTTCATATAATTCACCTTTCACTTCAAAATTTGTCTTTAAACACGACTGTATTATATCATTAAAAATGGCTGTTTTCAACTGAAATAAACATGGGTTTTGGCTTGTTTTAGCCATTCAATAGTGATAACGCTTTCAGCGTTTAAAACTTTAAACCCCCGCCAATTTGGCGGGGATTGTCTTACATGTTTACTTTAATGATGTTGCCGTCTTCATCCGGGTTGTTTTTTAGATATTCCAAGATGGCTGCATAGTGTTTTTTATTGCCAGGTTTGCATTGAGATAAAGATTCAACTTCACCCTCAATAATCCCCTCAGCAAACGCCTCACAGCCAGGATATCCGCACGCACCACAGTCTACTTTCGGTAAACGATCATGAACCGCTTGAATGCGTGGGTCAGCTTCTACACGTAATTTATCTGCTGCGAAAGCAAGGCCGAAACCAAGCAATCCGCCTAACACACCTAAGACGAGAAATGGGGTAATGATATCAAGCATGCTTATCGCTCCTCTTCGAATTGTTGTTTGACGGCGCAGCTATAGTTGCTGCAGGCACTGCAAGTGGCCTCGTCAACTTTATACGGACTAGCACTCACAGGTGCTGGTGTTTGTTTATTAAGGTAAGACACCCCAATAAACAACGCGATGATGATGGTTGTCACTAAGACTGGTATGATCATTTAAACGATCCCTCCAAGCCCTAAGAACGCAAGTGCCATGATGCCAGCGACCACAAGTGATACTGGCACGCCTTTCCAAGCTGGTGGCACTTCAGCTGAATCTAAGCGTTCACGGATGCTTGAGAAAGCAAACATAATCAGACCAAACCCTAAGGCTGCGCCTAAGGCTGAGGTTGTCGCCACTGCTAAACCGCCCCAAAGGCCGTGTTGATCGGCAAAATTTTCTAAGATATTTCCTTCAACAACACCTAAAATCGCGCAGTTGGTGGTAATCAGTGGTAAATAAATGCCTAAGCCTTTATATAGCTTTTTACTGAACTTTTTAATGAATATTTCAACCAATTGAACCAATGAGGCGATTACTAAGATAAACGCAATGGTTGAAATGTAAGTGATGTTAAGTGGGTCTAACACAAAGTAGTAGACGATATAGGTAATGGCTGAGGAAACCACCATCACAAATAACACAGCAGCACTCATGCCTAAGGCACTTTCGGTTTTCTTAGAAACCCCTAGGAAAGGACAAACCCCTAAAAATCTCATCAGAACAACGTTATTGATTAACATCGATGACACAATGGCCACAAAGAATACGGTTGGTGAGATCATGCGGCATCACCTGCACTTTCCATTGCTTTTTTGCGCTTACGTTCAGCGGCTTCTTTTTTCTTTTGTTCAATCCAAGCTTGACGGGCTTCTTCTTGTTTATGTTTATCGTAGTTCCCCTTAGCGGTGAACATTGCCAGTAAAATACCAATAACCAAGAATCCACCAGCTGGGCCTGCAAACACATCCATATTAAACAAATACATCTCCGTGTTAATGATCGATACTTCAAAACCTAAAGGTAAGTAAACCCCTAGTGAAATCGCACCGGTTGAGAAAATCTCGCGGACAAAACCGATTAGACCAAGTGCAAGGCCGAATCCGATTGCCATGCCTAAACCATCAATGGCGCTGTTTAACACATTGTTTTTTGAAGCAAACGAGGTCGCACGGCTCATGATTAAACAGTTAACCACAATCAGTGGAATGAAAATACCCAGTGATAAGAACAACTCATAAGCAAACGCTTCTGTGAGCATTCTCACAATGGTCACAAACGTGGCAATTACCACGATATAAGCCGGAATTCTAACCTCATCTGGTATAAATCTTGAAAGCAATGACACCACAATGTTTGATAAGGTTAGGACAAAAATAACTAAAATACCCATCCCTAATCCTGTTTCCATGGTTGATGTGACCGCTAAAGCGGGACACATCCCAAGTAAGAAAACAAACACAGGGTTTTCTTTAATAATGCCTTTAGTAAAGATCGCTAATTTACCATCTTTTTTCTTTTTCTTCTTCATAGGATTGGCTTGTGTCATGATTAATTACCCTCCTCTGCGTGGAAATATTGAATGGCTGCGTCTACGACATCTAAGATTGATTGTCCTGATGCAGACACACCAGAGAACATATCATCAGCCTCAACATCAGTGATGTCATCCATGCCGTGTAAACCATCCATCCAATCGATGGCATCATCAATATAACCCGGTGAATCATTTGAATAAAGCATATCAATGTTCGTAATGATACCATCTAAATCAATATCAACACTCATAAAGTTATCGCCTGCAAAGCCTCTTGCTTTACCAAAATAACGGTAAGCCACAACCTCATCATTATCTTTAATAGGTAACATTCTGATTAAAACATCATCATCAGTGCTCACGGTGTTTTTAAAGAAATCAATGACCGCTTCAAACACAACCGTGGTCACCTCATCACCCTCTAAGTCAATATCAGCTAACAATGAGCCTTCATGTGTATCGTAAGCTTCGATACGCAAATCATCTAAGTAAAGCGCCACAAAGGCTTGTGATGGATCAACAACAATGGTGATCAATTGTTCGTCTTCTGTTTTCACAAAAGCCTGACCAATCAACGTGCCCTCACCATCAAAGAGGCTAAGCTCTTCAATATCTAAATGACGGTAATCGTAATATGATTCATAAGTTGCATAAGCTTCTAAAGCATCACCAAACAACTGATCAAATGGGTCAACTTCTTCTTCAATTGGGAGGATGTCACTAAAGTCATGATCGGTTGCATTAAAGTGTGCAATCGCTGCTTTTGTGGCGTTCACAATCGAATCACCTGTGCCAGTCACGCCACTAAACACATCATCTGTGTCCACGCCATCAAGGCTGTCTAAGTCATAAAATTCACTGACACCATCAAGCGCATCGGCGACATAACCTGGAGTATCGTTGGTTCTTATGATGTCAACCGAACGAATCTCGCCATCTAAGTTCAAGATGATTTCAATTTCGTTCATACCGGCAAAGCCTTCAGACCAACCAGTGTAGACATAACCAATCATGTCATCGCCGTCATATTGGGGACGGTAACGCACTAAGTGGTCTTCATCAATACGGATAAAGTGACGGACAAAGTGTTGAACGTCTTCAACCATCTCATCGATGGCAGCCTCCCCTTCAACGGTGATATCCGTGATATGTTCGCCAATGTGCGCTTCATAATCATCGCTACCAACAAAACCAAGAAGCTTGTCATCGGCATCTAACATAAGGTAGACAGTCTCATCGTCAATGGTTGCTAAATAAGCATAACCAAGAATGGTGCCGTCTTCATCTTTAATGACGACTTCTTCTTCAATCATACGGTCTTCAAACACAAAAACACTGGTGTATGAAGCAATATCAGGATAAAACTCACCATACAAATCAATCGTTGGGTCCCCATCTAACAAGAGTGATGCCGCATCAATCACGCGAACCACACTGTTATAGGTCCCTGTTGCACCTGTATTGGCATCATAACTCATCTCAAAAATCATTTGATTTCTAAGGTTTGGTAAATAGTTATCACGCAGGTTATTAACATAGTTTGGTGTATCGTCTGTTGCTGAGATGATCACATCGATGATCACATTATCAGTGTCAACACCAACAATCACTGTGTTATCAGCGTTAAACCCTGAGGCAACCCCAACAAAAATATAACCTAGGTGATTGCCATCGCCGTCATAAACGGTGATTTTATCACGAATGACGCCTTCATCAAACGATTCAGTTTCCATATCAGAAACTGACATATTTGGGAAAATCTCTAAGTATGCTTCGTTTTGAGCGGCCAGTCTGTTTTCTTGAATGAAATCTTCTGTTAAGGTATGAACCCCAACAATCGCAAGCCCACTAAACCCGCCGATTAGAAGCAAAACAAACGCTATTTTAAATTTATCCAGCATAATGAACACC
>PWKX01000043.1 GCA_003559585.1 Mollicutes bacterium
CCAAGCTTCTGCCATTTGACTGCGACAACTATTATGAATACACACAAACGCTATTTTCTTTTTCATACACGCTTCTCCTTTGGTTGACAGCTATTTTTTTCAAATGTGGTGCGTTGTTGATGGATGGTTTTATATAATGACGTACCGCGTAAATCATCACACAAACCCGCGTAAGCATCTAAAACATCGTTTGATAATTGATAATGCGTCCAATGATGCTTTTTCCAACCATCTAAGATGCCTAAGTTTTTAAACGCCATGAGATGTTTTGATACATTGGCTTGTTTTAAAGATAAAAACCGCTCAATATCACACACACAATAATGATCATCCATTAACAACATAAACATCTTTAACCGGTTTTCATCCGCTAACAGCTTAAAAAGTTGATTGATGGGAACCATGCCTTCACCCCTTCATATTACTAATCAGTAATATAATATCATACACACATTTATTTGCCAACCATGTTTACGTAACGTTTACATTGTAATCAGGATTATAATGTGGTTGTTTAAGTTGACATTCACGCATCTATACCGTATTATTAAGGCATACCTTAACATATTATGAAGGATGATGTTCATATGAAAAAAATAACAATGGGTTTTTTGCTTGTTTTACTTGTATTCACCTTAAACGGTTGTGACACTAGCGAGCGTGATCAGCGCTTTACCGTGGTGGCCACCACCACTTATATAGGTGATATGATCAACATGATTGGTGGTGATTATGTTCATGTTGAGACACTGATGGCCCCAGGGGTTGACCCACACGATTATGAACCGCGGCAAAGTGACACCGAACGGTTGATCAACGCGGATATGATTGTGGCTAACGGCTTAAACTTAGAAGAGCGCATGGTTGATGTGTTGCGTGAGTTTTCTGGTGATAAAATGTTCGTTTTAGGTGAACATGTGCCAGAGCATCAACTGCTTCATGAAGACAATGATGTGGTCGATCCTCATATTTGGTTTAATCTTGATATTTGGTCTAAGTTAGTCATGGTCGCAGCTGAGGCTATGGGGGCGCTTGATGAAGATCATGCTGATATATACATAGCACGTGCCACTGCTTACCAACACGATTTAAGGATGCTTGATGCCTACATTAAATCACAAATTGAGCGCTTACCAACTGACAAACGTATCTTGGTTACCGCACATGATGCTTTTGCTTATTTTGGCGAAGCCTACGGCTTTGAGGTTCACGCCATTCAAGGGATATCCACCGAATCAGAAGCAAGCATTCGTGATATTGATCAATTAGCACAACTGCTCGTTCAACAAAACATTCAAAGTGTCTTTTTCGAATCATCGGTGCCACAAACCACCGTGAATGCTTTAGTCGAAAGTGCACGGTCTTTAAATCACGATGTCAACATTGGCGGTGAGCTTTACTCAGATTCAACCGGCCCTATGAGTAAAGGCCATGAAACTTTACTGAGAACCTACCGTGTAAACATCGATGTCATTGTTAGTGCCTTATTGGAGGAATAAAGATGAAAGACACCTTTAAAGTTGAAGATTTAAGCGTCGCTTATGACCGCCAACCGGTTTTATGGGATATTGATTTAACCATCCCTTCAGGGATTTTACTTGGCATTGTCGGACCTAATGGAGCTGGTAAGTCAACCCTCATTAAAACCGCCCTTGGCCTAATAAAACCGCTAAGTGGTTCAGTTAGTTTTAACGGTAAACCTTATAAAAAGGTGCATAAAACCATTGGCTATGTGCCACAAAGAGGCAGTGTTGATTGGGATTTTCCCACCACCGTTTTTGATGTGGTGTTGATGGGACGTTATGGGCATATTGGTTGGGTTAGACGTCCCAGTAAAAAGGATAAAGAAGCCGCACGATTGGCTTTAGACAAAGTCGGCATGTTGGCCTATAAAAGCAGACAAATCTCTGAACTCTCCGGTGGGCAGCAGCAACGTGTCTTTTTAGCAAGAGCACTGATTCAAGATGCGGATTTATATTTTATGGATGAACCATTTGCCGGGGTTGATGTTAAAACTGAAAAAGCCATCATTTCACTTTTAAAAGAACTAAAAGCACAAGATAAAACGGTGATTGTTGTTCATCACGATTTAAACACAGTGAAAGATTATTTTGATTGGTTAACGTTGTTAAACATAAAAGTCATCGCCCACGGACCTGTTCACGAGGTATACACCAAAGAGAATTTAAAGAAAACCTATCAAGCAGATGCCTTAATGACCATGGATGGCACAAGCGATGTTTGAGTTAAGCTATACGTTACAAATTGTCATGTTAGGCACTTTAATGTTAGGGGCCATTAGTGGGATGATGGGTACGTTTGTGGTATTAAGAGAACAGGCTTTAATTGGGGATGCTTTAGCCCATGCTGCTTTACCTGGTATTATGATTGCGTTTTTATTAACAGGCATTCGTGATTTGCAAATACTATTGATTGGCGCGTTTTTTAGTGCTTTATTGGCGATGGTTGTTTTAAATGTGATCAAACGGTATACCAACATTAAATTTGATGCGGCCATGGCATTGATTTTATCTGGTTTTTTTGGTGTTGGGCAAGTGTTGATGTCACACATCCAAAAAGGTGGAACAGCTTCTCAAGCTGGTTTATCACGGTTTATTTTAGGACAAGCAGCCACCATGGTTCGCCGTGATATCCTGTTCATTGCCGTGGTAGCCTTGGTGATGTTTTTACTGATGATGCTTTTTTTCAAAGAGCTAAAACTTTATATTTTTGATCAAAACTTCTTTAAGGCTTCTGGCTTAAACGAACGGTTTATAAACGGGCTTTTAACCATGATGGTCACCTTTATCATCATCATTGGCATTCGCTTGGTTGGGGTGATTTTAATGAGTGCACTCATCATTGGACCCCCGGTAGCAGCAAGACAATTGTCAAACCGTTTTAACATCAATTTACTTTTAGCAGGGGTGATTGGTGGTTTTAGTGGTGCGATGGGTAGTTTTTTAAGCGCGACCGGCAATAACTTACCAACCGGACCAGTGATTGCTTTTTTACTTGGGATTATTGTGCTTGTTACGTTGCTTTTCTCACCGAAAAACGGCATCATCAAACAAACGATACAAATCAAGCTTTACCGCCACCACATCAAAAAATACCGCCGTCTCATTCATTTATATGAAAACCCAGGGTTACCGGCTTCACACGCGGATGATTATCACTATTTTATCGACCATGCTTATGTTTGCATTGAGGATGGACAACTGCGGTTAACAGATAAAGGTAAACGCCGTATTAAACACGTTAAGGCGGTGAGATAAATGCATATAGAGATTTTACTTGTGGCGGTGTTAACCGCCATGTCAACCTCACTGGTTGGTGTGTTTTTGGTGTTAAGAAAACTGTCTATGTTAACCGACGCCATTTCACACACGGTTTTACTAGGGATTGTCATTGCCTTTATGTTTGTGGGCAACATGACCAGTCCTTGGTTAATCATCGGTGCGACCTTAACCGGTGTTTTAACCGTTTATTTGGTTGAATTACTCATGAAAACCAACCACATTAAATCTGACGCCTCAATTGGCGTGGTCTTCACATTTTTATTCAGTATTTCTGTGATCATCATTAGCACACAATTGCGTAATGTACATTTGCATATCTCTACGGTTTTACTCGGTAATTTGGAGTTTGTGATGTTTGACCGTATGGAGCTTTTTGGCTTAGATTTACCAGCCAGTTTGTTCATCATGGCTGTGGTGTTTTTGTTAAACGTTGGGTTGCTTTCAATTTTTTATAAAGAAGTGAAGCTCATCAGTTTTGACCATGCGCTTGCTGGGGCATTAGGCTTCTCACCGGTGATTGTCCATTATGTGATGATGACCATGGTTTCACTAACGGCGGTGGCGGCTTTTAATGCCGTTGGGGCGATTTTAGTGATTGCTTTAATGATTGGCCCACCACTTACGGCTTTGTTTTTTACCAAAACCTTGTTTAAAACGATTTTATTAACAATGGGCATTGCCATCTTTAATAGTGTGAGTGGCTATCAGTTATCTCGCATGATGGATGTGACCATTTCAGGTATGATCGCCTCAGTAACACTTCTAACGTTTTTCTTAGTGTTTATCTTTGCGCCTAAAAAAGGCTTACTTGGCAAACTAAGCTTACATCACAAACAAAAAGAAACCTTGGCCATTCAAACCATCCTCATCCACATTCACAACCATGCTGGCGATATAGATGCAGCCGTTGAGTTAAACCCAGAGACCTTGCATCAACACTTAAACTGGTCTAAAAAACGGTTAGATGCCATGTTAACAAAAGCCTATAAACAAAAATACATCACCCTTGAAGGTTCCTTGCTTGCACTAACAAGCAAGGGCAAACAATACTATGATTCCTTAAACTTTATTAAGTGAGGTTTTAATCATGCATAAAGCTGAAGAAGATTATTTAAAAATGATTTATGAATTAGACAGTCAAACTAAGGGTGAGTATATCAAAAGCGCCTTGCTTGCTGAGCAGTTTGGTTATACCGTGCAAAGCGTGAATGAAATGGTGAAGCGCATGGATAAAAAAGGGTTTGTTCACTTCAAACCTTATAAGGGTGTGAAATTAACGCCTAAAGGTCAACGTGAAGCGATTCGCATGATTAAAGCCCACCGGTTATGGGAAGTATTTTTAGCTGAAAAACTAGGCATTGCTTGGGAAAACTTGCATGAAGAAGCCGAAAAATTAGAACACGCCACCAGTTCACTTGTTTTAGATAAGTTGTATGCCTATTTAGAAGCACCCACCTATTGCAATCACGGCAATCCCATCCCAGACCAAAATGGACAGATGGCAAAACCAGCGATGAACTCGCTTTATGAAGCGTCTAAATACCCTGCTTTTAAAATCGAACGGGTGCTTGATCATAAACCATTATTAACGTATTTAAACGAAAGAAACATCGGACTTTATGACACCTTAATCATTGAAAAGGTTGATACGTTTTCTGGGC
>PWKX01000199.1 GCA_003559585.1 Mollicutes bacterium
CAAAAGGTTAGGGGTTCGACTCCTCTTGGGCGCGCCATATTTCGGGAAGTAGCTTAGCTTGGTAGAGCGCTTGGTTTGGGACCAAGAGGTCGCAGGTTCAAATCCTGTCTTCCCGACCACTATGTAAATAAAACACTTCAATTTCGAAGTGTTTTTTTAATGATGTTGTTTTTCTTATTAATCAAATATTTATGGTTGTGTCCATATGGGGAAAGATATGAAGAAAATGATTAAAATTATGAAGAAACGCGTCGGAGTTTGTTTTTATGTGGAGCGGTTAACAACATGAACGTAGTAGCAATCAAGATAATGGCAATGGCACTTGTATACCAACTAAGAGCATAAGAACCTGATATGTCTGCTAGGTAACCTATAAATGGTGGCGCAACAACCATGGTGAGTCTGATTGATATTAAGATAATGGCAGTGGCTGTTCCCATAAGTTTAGGACCAGAAACATCACCAAGCGTGGTAAAAAGCATGCCGATGATCGCAAAAGCAAACATCCCTAAGACAAAGGAGAAAATGCCTAACATGACTCCGGGGAGCACGCCTTCGATGATTAAACTACCCATGAGTAAGTATAAAAAAGCAATACCCAGTGCTAAGGAGAAAAGAGAAATGCGACGGTTAGAGTTTAAAAAGCGATCATTAATATAACCAAAAAGTGGGTTACCTAGGATGCCGCCTGCATTAAAAAGTGCTAAGAAAAACCCTGCGGTTGATGCGGTGAATGCTAAGTCACCAGTTAAAAATAATGTGTAGTGAATGGTGATGTTGCCGACCGATAATCCAACAACAATGCCCATGCTTGCCACAATCCAAATCAAGGGATTTTTTACCACTTCTTTTAGTTGTCCTTTGTTGTTTTTAGGTAAACCACTTTTATCACCGTTATGGTTGCGAGGTTGATACATTCTAATCAAAATAATCATAACAAACAGTGCAAACCCAACGGCGATAAACACACCGGTACGCCAACCAAAGCGTTCACCAATTGTTGGTAAAAGATAAGAGGCAATGATACCGCCAAAACTAGCCCCGGCATGGACGATGCCATTAGAAGTAGCACGTTTAGAAAAATCTACCATTTCAATGATGCCTTTGTTTAAAGATGGTGTGACCACACTAAAGGCGATGCCTGTTAAAAAGGCTAAACCTAAAATTAATGGATAATAGGGAATGACAGTGTGTAAAAACATGAAAACCCCAATCACACTCACTGCCCCAATCAAACCTTTTCTTGGTCCTAATTTATCCGCGATTTGCCCAGAAAAAATAGCCAAAGCCACCCCGCTTATATAAAAGAAGGTTGCATATAACCCTGCTTGGGCACTACTCAACCCGAACTCATCACTTACCAGCGGCATCATGGCTTTAAAACCATCAATTGAAATCGCAATGGCTGCAAAAGCCATCGCCATGATTAAAAGCGTAGGGACGGTTGATACGGGTTTAACAATATTGTTTTGCATGTAATCTCCTCCAAATTAAGATAAGTGGCTATATTATACCGTTGTTGAATTTTTGCGCCAACTTTAATGCATTAAAAACAACATTTACCTTATTTAGAAGGCAAACTCACACATTTTTAGGCGCGAAACAGGGTAATTAAGGGTGTTTTGTGGTAAACTAAAAAAAAGGAGTTGAGAAGATGTTAAAACGTTGGATTGTCCCTGTAGCGATGCTATTGGTGTTTTTACTTGTTTTTATTTTTATTGGTCTTTTTTTCTCAACCCCTTCAATGCGCTTAACATTAGAACAACCGACGAGTTTAAATGATGACTGGGTTCATGTGATAAATCAGGAAACTCAAGTTGATTTAGATGTCTTACCGGTGCACCTTGATATTGCTAATGATGATTCTTATACGATTGAAACGGTGTTAGGCGATGACTTTAAACAATCACAATATATGTTAATTCGAACGTCCTTATCAAATGTTAGGGTAGTCTTAGATGGTGTGTTAGTATATGTGGTCGATTTTGATGATGAGATTGGGTATGCTTCAACATGGCATGTGGTTGAAATCCCTAGTGAAAGTGAAGGAAAGATGTTATCTTTAACATTTGATACCCCTTATGAATCGATGAGAGGGATTATCAATGAGATTGAGTATGGTTCAACCAATGCGTTATACACAAACATATTACGCGATTATGGCTTTAGGTTTGTGATGGGTGCTTTATTATTGATGGTTGGTCTAATCATCTATATCACCAGCTTGTTTATGTTTGATAAACAGAACCGTTCTAATGTTTATTTAGGGTTGTTTGCAGTGTTGGTTTCAGTTTGGTTATTAGCCGAATCAAGAGTATTACAGTTTTTTATTGGCAACACAAATGTGTTAAAAAGTCTATCGTATATATCGCTTTCGTTTTTTCCTGTGCAAATTGCTATTTACTTAAGAAAAACATTTGTTAAAGATCATCAGCTTATCTTTAAGATTATCACATGGTACTTCGCGGTACATGTGGTGGTCATCACTGTCTTGCATTTCACACAAGTCATGCGTTTTTTTGAAACGGTCGTTAGTACCATAGTGTCCATATTAATTGTAAGTGTGTTGGCATTAGGTATTTTAATAAAAGAATATGTGAGGTATAAAGAAACCAAACTACTGAAAGTCATTGGTTTGATGGTCGGGATGATGGTCTTTATTGGTGTTGAAGTTGCCTTTTTCTCAATCAGTGATTTCAGACGGACTGCTGATTTTGCTTCGTTTGCGCTCAGTATTTTATTGTTGTTGGTGTTTGTGTTGTTTATCCGGTTTGTGTTTATCAACTATTGGGGTAATTTAGAACGTCAGCTGTATGAAAAAATAGCAACCACAGATCAATTAACGAAAGCTTATAGCCGTTATGCCTTTTTCCATGCAATTGAAACATACCGCGAACATGAACAAGAAACGTCGATCAGCATCATTTATTTTGATTTAGACGGCTTGAAGATCATTAATGACCAGTTTGGGCATGCGACTGGTGATGAAGCGATTATACGGGCTTATGAGATCATACAAACCATTTATGGTCATGTCGGTGATGTTTACCGTATGGGCGGCGATGAGTTTGTGTGTTTGGTGCAAAACTTAGATCAAACGATGTTTGAAACGCTGAATCGATCATTTGAGACATTGGCTTTAAAAGTCGAGCGTGAAACCCGTTATAGTTTTAATGTTGCTATAGGGTTGGCTCACTTTGATTCATCGTTAGATAAATCACTGACAGATACGCTTAAGCGTGCAGACGCTAGTATGTATAAACAGAAAAAAGCTGGTAAAAAAATATCGAGTTTATTGAAAAAAAACCGTGAATCTAATGTTTAATTTATTAAGCAAGACAATTTATGTTTAAAATATTGTAAGTCGCATGGCGGTTGTTTATAGATTGGTATCCCTATGATAGGATAAAGGCAACCTACTGATAAAGGGGCATGGTTTATGAAGGCTTTAATTATGTTGGTGGTTGCTGTGTTTATACTAACCGCTTGCACAGGTGAAGATGTGACACCACAAGCTTACATGGTTACACATGATGATGTTGTTTTCCGTGGTTTTAAGACGACTTATCGCGGAGATGTTGAAACACCCTCACCAGTGATTGTTGATTCCCAAACCAAACTCGATAAATACTTAGAAGAAACCCATGATCAAGAACAAGCCTTTGTTGGATCCTCATCGTTTGATGCTTATATTAAAGCTTTACCAGAAGACTTTTTTGACACGTATGCGTTCATCGTGATTAGAGTTGAAGAAAACAGTGGTTCAATCACACACGATTTAAATCAACTTGAAGTTAACAATCATACCTTAAGCATTCATATTGACCGGATGGTCCCTGATGGTGGTATGACCATGGATATGGCTGGTTGGTATTTGGTGGTTGAACTACCAAAAGATACTTATGAATATGACGATGTTGCTGTGCATGTCAGTGGCTAATCTTTATATAATATGTCACAATAAAAGTCTAGAACACTCAAATGTTCTAGACTTTATTATTGTAATGTTAGTTTACATAGCTTGTTTAGTATATGAAGAGTATAATTCGCTTGCTTTTGCCTTTTATAAGGGGTTAAATTTTGAATATTAGCTTAGGTTATAATTGTTCTAGGGTGCAAACTATGCTATAATAAGTAAGATATTTTTTGAAAGGGGAGGGGCGTTATGATGAGTTTCTTTTTTCCAATACTATCTGAAACACCAGGCTTATTAGACACATTGCGCCAGTTATTCACCCCTTTAATTGATTTCTTCCAGCGTTATGGGGAACTAGGTTTGTTTTTGTATTCTATCATAGAAACCATCACCCCACTTGCAGGTGTAGAGTTTATATTGGTACCACTTATTGTGTCTTCACCAGATAGATGGTGGATCATCACGCTTAACCTTGTCACTGCTAACACCATTGGGGCTGTGATTGTGTATCTTTTCATGGCTAAAGAAGACAGTCGATTATACAATCGCCTTGTCAGTAAAAAGCAGCAATTGCGCGCAAAAAAATTGTTTGATCGATACGGTTTTTGGGCTATTTTTATTTTTGCGATGACGCCACTACCGTTTTTTGTTATTGTATTTACAGCTGCCATTGCGAAAATGCGTTTTAAACAGTATGTTTTTGCAGCGTTCACCTCTAGGGGCGTGCGCTTCTTTATCACGTCTTATTTTGTATATTCGGCTGCGAAAACGGGTGAAAGAGTCGAGACAGGTCCTATCATTTTCTGGTTGGCTGTGATTGGGGTATCATTAGCCTTATTGATGATGTTTTTACAAAGAAAATTACTCTCCCATTTTGAGAGCAAAGTTGATAATTAAGATTACAATATGACTTGACAACCAAGCCATTTATGGTAAGATATAATGGCGTTTAATGATTGGTCCCGTAGCCAAGTGGCTAAGGCAATGGACTGCAACTCCGTGATCACCGGTTCGAATCCGGTCGGGACCTCCA
>PWKX01000103.1 GCA_003559585.1 Mollicutes bacterium
ACACAGTCAGCTTGGAAGGCTGAGGTTCTACCATTAAACTACACCCGCTTGATTTATTCAGCGTTGTTATAATACCACGAATTTGAACAATATGTCAAGCAAGAACACACCTAATTTGATATAAAATTATCTTTTCTCGATCACGCGCAAGATAGCGCTATGTGCGCGGTGGTTTGTCTTTAGTTCTGTTTGACTTGGTTTGATGGCTTTTTTACCAACAATTTTGAAAGGTGCAACCCGATCAGGCATGACTGGTAAGCCTTTCGGATAGTCAATGGTCGTTTTATCCTTAAACATGGATTTCACGATTTTATCTTCTAGTGATTGGAAACTAATCACCAAACAACGCCCTCCTGGTTTTAAAATGTTTAAAGCCGATGAAAGAGCTGTTTTCAATACGGCAAGTTCTTGATTCACTTCGATGCGAATCGCTTGAAAACTACGTTTAGCAGGATGTCCTTTTTTTGATAACACTTTTTGTGGCAACGATTGTTTGATGACTTCCACGAGTTCAAGCGTGGTATTAATCGGTGCTTGCTGTCTTCTTTTAACAATGTTTTTTGCAATACGGCGTCCAAAAGATTCATCGCCATATTCAAATAAGACGTTTGCTAAAGCGACTTCTTCATACGTATTCACCACATCATGAGCGCTCAAGGTTTGATTTTGATTCATGCGCATATCAAGCCATGCATCTTCTTTGTACGAAAACCCACGCGACGCATCATCAAAATGAAAGGATGAGACACCCAAATCAAAGTAAATACCGTCTACTTGTTCAACGCCATGTTTGGCTAACGATGGTGCTAATGTTTCAAAATTATCATGAATGATGGTCAGTTTATCGGCGTGTGGTTTTAAACGTTCACGCGCTTTTTCGATTGCAAAAAGATCTTGATCAAACGCAAACAATTGACCAGAATCAAGTTTTTCTAAAACAGCCTCAGCGTGACCCCCGCCACCTAAAGTGGCATCAACATAGACCCCATCAGGCTTGATATTTAAATACGAGATGATTTCATCTAACAACACAGGCACATGTTTCATACCACCACCACCTTTATATAGATAAAAGAAAAACGCTTGTCATAAGCGCTTCTTTTTGCGGATTACTCTTCAGCTTCTTCCGCCATGTCTTCAGTTGAATCTTTGATGATTTCGCGTCCTTTATAATGACCACACTCTTTACACACACGGTGAGCTAATTTCATTTCACCACAGTTGTCACAAACAACCATACCAGGTACTGTCAATTTAAAATGGGTACGACGTTTACGTTTGCGTGTCTTGGACGTTCTTCTTTTAGGAACTGCCATTGTGTTCCCTCCTAACGTTTAAAGTTCTTAAGGTCCTTTAGTTGTGGGTTTACCTTCGGTGATTCTTCTGCTTCGAAGTCATTCATACTCTCAGCATCCGGATGAATCACACGCATAGGTTTGTCCAAGTATATATTAGACCATATTATGGGTAATAAGTCAATAGATAACCCATCAATTTGTCGATATTCATCATCTTCATCGTGGGTAAACAATTCTTCTACCGATAAATCGATTGGCACCTCAACAGGCTTAAGTGTTCTAGCGCAAGCCATGGTTAAGGTTGTTTTAATGTTGAGCTCAAACGCGATGGCATCATCGTCTTCAACAAAAAACGCGCCTTTAACCGTCGTTGGGGCAATGGCTAAAATGTCTTCGTTATCCGGTATATACTCGGTAAAATCCAGTGTTGCATCAATGGTATTGTCTTGATGCATGTTTTTCTTCAGTTGCGCGATCGCATATTTCATGATATCACCTCAATGCGTTATAAATTATACGTGCTATTTACATTAAAGTCAAACATAAGGTATAATGATGTCTGATGAAAGATTGGAGGCCCCCTATGCGTATTTTAGGACTGATTGTTGAATACAATCCCATGCATTACGGTCATATTTATCACCTTGAGGAAAGCAAAGCCTTAATCAAACCAGATGTGGTGGTCGCTGTGATGAGCTCACATGTGGTTCAGCGTGGAGAATTTAGCTGTGTTGATAAATTCACAAAAACCACTTGGGCCCTAAAAGCTGGCATTGATCTCGTGGTTGAATTGCCTGGTGTTTTCAGCCTCCAAAGCGCCGATATTTTTGCAAGAACCAGTGTTGAAATACTCAATCATTTAGGTGTGACTGACATTGTATTCGGTAGTGAAACCGGCTCAATTGAACCCCTAAAAACATCAGCTGAAATGATGAGAACATCCCTATTTGATGCCCGTGTTAAAACCTATTTAGCAGAAGGCCACTCATACCCTAGCAGCACCGATTTAGCTTTAAGTGATTTCATGGAAGGCAGCGCTCATAAAGCACCCAATGATATTTTAGGCATACAATACTTACAATCCATATACCGCATCAATCCGAATATCAAAGCACATGTGATAAAACGTCAAGGCGCTGGTTATCATGATGATTTAAAAAAGGACCAACAAATTCAAAGCGCAAGCGCTTTGCGTACCCTTTATAAAACCTCGAATGATATCTTTGCTTATGTGCCTGATTATGTGCATGAAAATCTAACTTTCATGGTCGATTTATCTGCCTATGAATCACACATATTATATTTGATTCGCACGTTAAGCGCTGAACAACTCCACCAAATATTTTCTTTTGACGCCGGACTTGAACATTTATTTTTAAGTGCCGAGGAAGCCAAAAGCTTAGATGAGTTATACCAACAACTCACCTCTAAACGCTACACTTTAGCAAAAATTAAACGCGCACTGATGCATATGTTGTTAAACATTCACAAAAAGACCCTTACCACATTTAAAGTTCCCTATGTGCGCATTCTAGGGATGAATGATAAAGGTCAAACCTTATTAAACACCATCAAACACGACATTGAAGTACCCCTCATAACCAAACTAAAAAGAACGCGCCATCCATATTTAGATATTGAACTTAGAATCACACGCATCTTTGATTTGATACACCCTGATGATAACTATGCCAAAGAGTTCTTGCCTGTCCTTATTTTATAAGCTATTTCGGTTGCTCTAAGTGACGCTTTACACTATAATGCTTGTGGGTGATAATTATGGACAAAGATAAAATACAGTCGCTATTAGGTGAGATTGTTGATCCTTCTAGTGAAAAGACACTAAAAGAAACCGGTGGCGTTCGTTATATCGGCATTGATGATGATGAAGAAAAACCTTCTGTTAATCTCATCATTGGTCTTGGTAAAGACGACGATCAAACCAAAGCTAAAATTAGAAGAAGCATTGCAAAAGTCATTAAAATAGATTTAGGCTTCCATGGCCTTAAAATTGATTTTGAATTGCTGAAAAAACAAGAAAGCATTTTAGATGATGATCGCAACATCAAATACATTGCCATCGCTAGTGGTAAGGGTGGTGTCGGAAAATCAACCGTCACAGCCAATTTAGCCATTGCTTTAACACGTTTAGGCAAACGCGTCGGCATCATCGATGCCGATATATATGGCAGTTCAATTCCAACCATCATGGATGTGCCTGTCACCATGCCTAAAGCTAGAGATGATGAAAAAATCATTCCCTTTAATAAAATGGGTGTTGAACTAATTTCTACTGAATTTTTCTTAAAAAAAGACCAGCCTTTAATGTGGCGTGGTCCAATGTTAGGTAAAATGCTTAATCACTTCTTTTATGATGTCGGTTGGCAAAAAGACCTAGAATATATTTTAATTGATTTACCACCGGGTACCGGTGATGTGGCAATGGACATCCAAAAGCTCATTCCTGAATGTGAGATGTTAATTGTCACAACCCCACACGAAAGCGCCTCTCACGTCGCGGTGAAAGCTGGCTTCGCAGCTAAAGAACTCAAACACAACATCATTGGCGTCATAGAAAACATGAGTTACTTAAACCATGCAGGTGAACAAATCAATGTCTTTGGTGAGGGCGGCGGCAAGATTGTGGCTGATCGCTTAGGTACGGATGTGATGCAAACCATTCCAATCGGTCAACCAACCGGTGAAAACCATTCTATTTACGATATGAAAGAAGAAATTGGCGTCATTTATTTAGGATTAGCCAATAAGCTTATTAAACACTATGAGTAAACAAAACACCACCAAGCCGGTGGTGTTTTTTTATTGTTGATCAAAATGGCTCTGTGATTTTCTTTCTTAAATCATACATCTCATATTTATAAACAAGATAACTGAGTGCACCAGCTATAACATCAGCTAGCACAAAGGCCCACCAAATGCCTTGAACCCCAAGGAGATAGGTCATTAAAAAGGCTAGTGGAATGAATAAGAAAAACTGACGGCTCAAGGCTACGAAGAAGGCTCTAGTGGCATAGCCCATCGCTTGATAAACACTGCTTAAGATGATTTGGAAACTAATCATGGTAAAACCTAATGCGACAATTCTAATCGCTTGACGTCCGGTTTGAACGAAATACGCGCTATCTTCACCACTGCTAAATAGTAAAAAGATTCCCTCGGCAAACACAATGACGAATAAACTAGCAAAGAAGAAATAAATGACAAGCAACCTCACCGTATAAGCGATGACTTCAAACAACCGCTTATGGAACTTAGCACCATAATTAAACCCAACAATTGGGGTTAGACCTTGTACCAATCCCAATCCTGGTAATAATGAAAACATAATAATCCGCGTGATAACACCATAAATCGAAATATAAATCGCTGGGTCACCAACGGCATAATAATTAATTAAGTTGTTAATGATAATCACCAAAAAAGCACCCAACACATTTCTAACAAATGTTGGCATACCAATGGCGAAAATCTCTCCTAACATCTTAATATCTAGTTTATACAATTTGGATAAATTGATTTGTAAGGTAGATTCAGGTCTTAAAGCCATATAAAGAATAAACACAAACGACGCACTCTTAGCAATCACCGT
>PWKX01000177.1 GCA_003559585.1 Mollicutes bacterium
CTTCCCGAAATATGGCGCGCCCAAGAGGAGTCGAACCCCTAACCTTTTGATCCGTAGTCAAACGCTCTATCCAATTGAGCTATGGGCGCATTTTTCCAGCAAAGGAATTATAACACACTACTATAGGCTTTGCAACCTTAATGTAGCCGAAGATAATCATATCAAATATCCAGCAAAAAGGCAAGCAAAAATATGTTTTTTTTCTTACTGTCAGGTAGGTTTTTTTTCTCAATTATGATAAAATATATAAGACATGATAAGGAGGGTTTCAGATGGAACACATTTTAGGATTTTCTAGCGTTTTTCTCATTGTATTATTATGGATCATCATTTCAAAATTTGGCACACATATTCATAAAAACGAATATAAGTACTATGTAGGTATGGGCCTGTTAGCTACGGTTGGTACGGTCTTTGCAGTCTTACACCAATTAGACATGGTTAGTGTTGATATACCTATTGTTTATCAAATCGCATTCCAAGGTCATCTAACATTAGCGTTTTTTGTCATTGTGATGTTTGGTGGAGCTTTTAAAAACAAATCCAAACCAAAAATCACCATCATGAAAGTTAGACGAGAAATGGCAATTTTAGGGTTTATAACGTTGATTCCACACGCTGTACTATTAATTACAACTGCGTTAAATGCCAATAACCCAACAGGCGTCATTGCCATCACGATCTTGTTTCCGTTGTTTTTAACATCGTTTCCTAAAATTCGTAAAAAAATGCATGCTTATGAATGGCGTGGATTCCACAAATGGGCATATTTTGCTTACTTAGCTATCTTTGCACATCTTCTGGCCATTAACATTTTAGCACAAGATGACGCGTTAAGATTTGTTAGAATGAGTATATATATCGCCATTTTCGGTATTTATACCTACATGAAGTTTAAGAACTATATTTTAGTCGAAAAGCCTACTAAAAAAGCACCAACACAAAAGAAAGCTTAAGGCTAAGCTTGTCAGATATCTGGCAAGCTTTTATTTTGGTTTGATTTCTTATAGCGTTCTAATTGAAATAAATACAAATTAATGTGATAATAAAGATGAATTCAGAAATATTAAGGGAGGCATTATTTTATGAAATTTGATCTACCAACATTGAAGTATAATTACGATGCGTTAGAACCACACATTGATGAAGAAACGATGAATATTCATCACACCAAACATCATCAAGCTTACATCAATAAGCTTAAAGCGGCCGTTGAAGGCACCGATTTAGAAAACAAAGACTTAGCAGAGGTATTACGTGATTTAGAACAAGTACCTGAAGATATCCGTACCGCAGTTAGAAATAACGGTGGCGGACACTACAACCATACATTGTTCTGGGACATCATGACACCAAATGCTAAAGAAGCACCAGAAGGTGAGTTATTAAGTAAAATTAACGACGCCTTTGGTTCATTTGACAAATTTAAAGCATTATTTGAAAACGCGGCTAAAACGCGCTTTGGTAGTGGTTGGGCTTGGTTAGTTGTCAACCGCCATGGTGATCTATTAGTAACCTCAACACCAAATCAAGATGTGCCCTTTAAAGAAGGCACACCAATCTTAGGACTTGATGTTTGGGAACACGCCTATTATCTTAACTATCAAAACCGTCGTCCTGATTATGTCAGCGCATTTTGGAATGTGGTTGACTGGGATAAAGTCGCAGAAAACTTTAATAACGCACGTTAATTATATCTCATTAAAGACCTTGAATTTTTCAAGGTCTTTTTTTTGATTTATGATATACTACCGTTAAAGGAGATGATGTGATGCAATGCATTAAAACAAGTAAGGCCCCTGCGGCGATTGGCGCATATGCACAAGGTGTGATGGTAAAAGACACGCTGTATATCAGCGGTCAATTGCCTCTAAACGCTGATACGATGTGTGAGCCTGATACAATCGAACAACAAACCAAACAGGCTTTAGACAACGTTTTAGCGGTTGTTGAAGCGGCGGGGTTAAAAAAAGAAAACATTGTAAGATGTGGCATCTTTTTAAAAGACATGGATCAGTTTAAACAAATGAATGAGGTTTATGGAACATTCTTTGGTAACCATACACCCGCTAGAGCAGCGGTTGAGGTGAGTAGACTACCTAAAGATGTCAACATTGAAATTGATGCCATCGCAGTCATGCCATAAAAAAAAGGGGGTCAGTTCAGATTTAAACTGACGCCCTTTTTTAATGGTTAGTTTTTATCGGGTTCTTTGTACTGTTCAACGATATTATCAACCAGGCTTTCAGGTACTTCTTCGTAGCGTATAAACTCACGAGAGAATGAGCCTGTTCCTTGTGTCATCGCTTTTAAATCTGTGTTGTATTTGATGATTTCAGCCTCAGGGATTTCAGCGGAAATGTGTTGACGATCACTTTTGTATGGATCCATACTCAGCACACGTCCACGACGTTTATTCACATCACCCATAACATCGCCTACATAATCATCTTTGACAATAATATCTACTTTCATAATTGGTTCTAAGATGGTTGGCTTGGCGTCTTTAGTCGCGTTTCTAAACGCTAAGTTTGCGGCCATCTTAAACGAAATTTCATTTGAATCTACTGGATGGTAAGCACCATCTAACAACGTAGCTTTTACCCCAATCATCGGGAATCCAGCTAAAGGTCCTTTTTGGAATGTTTCAGCTAACCCTTTTTCAACCGCAGGGAAGTAGTTTTTAGGAACTGAGCCACCGTGGATCACTTCTTCAAAAATATAATCATTTTCATTGGGATCAACCGGTTCAAAGCGCATTTTAACGACTCCGAATTGCCCAGACCCACCAGATTGTTTTTTATGTCTACCTTCTGCTTCAGCGGTTTTTTTGATGGTTTCACGGTATACAATTTTTTGATCCATCGTTTCAACTTCAACTTTAAACATGTTTTTCATGCGGTCTAAAATATAAGAAATATGTGTCGTCCCTTGTCCACCTAATAATAACTGGGCAGTCTCAGGATTTCTAATCACTTCAAAGGTTGGGTCTTCAATGTTTAAGCGTTGTAAAACCGAAGATATTTTATCTTCATCTTTTTTATGTACCGGTTTGATGGCCACATACATCGTTGGTGTTGGTACCGCAGGGCCATCAAATACAATTTGTTTTTTTGGATGAGATAAACTGTCGCCCGTTTCTAAACCATCTACTTTTGTTAATGCACCAATATCACCATGTTTAACCTGATCAACTTGAATTTGTTTTTTACCTTGTAAAGCAAACAAATTATTAATCTTAACGGTTTTCTTCTTATTACTAACCGCCACTTCATCGCCAGGTTTTAACGAACCTGAAAAGACTTTAAACATATGTAGCGAACCAACAAAGGGGTCAATGGTTGTTTTAAAAATATAGGCAGAAAACGGTTCGCTTGCGGTGGTGTCTCTAACAATTTTTTCACCTGTTTCAGGGTCTTTACCTGACATCGGTTTTAACTCATTAGGTGCTGGCATGAATTTACCAATCATTTCAAGAATGGTTCTAACGCCAATATCATTGGTCACAGAACCAACCACAATTGGTTTTAAATCACCATCCAAAACACCTTGTCTTAATCCGTTGTATATTTCATCTTGACTTAACGCTTCACCAGCAAAATGTTTTTCAAGTAATTCCTCACTTGTCTCCGCCACTGATTCCATGATTTGTTCACGCAATTCATCAACCTTATCTTTGCACTCATCTGGTACATCACCATCAACCGTTTGGCTACCATCAAAGATGCGTGATTTCAAATCAACCAAATCAACGTACCCTCTAAAGCTTTCAGCGGTTCCGATTGGCCATAAAAAGGGCACGGCTTGATAACCAATCACATCACGTAATTTCGCAACGAGATCGTCAATATTAATGTTTTCTTTATCCATTTTATTGATAAAGATAACCGTTGGCACATTTTCTTCATTCAGCTCAGTGAGTAAGCGTTCAGTACCAACATCAATGCCTTTAGTCGCATCAATCATTAAAACGGCGCCTTTAACCACCGTAAACGCTTGGTGAATTTCAGTTAGAAATTCTTCACTTCCGGGTGTATCTAAAAAGTTAAACTTATACCCGTCATATTCGGTGCCAATTAAACTCATTGATAATGAGGACTGGCGATTTTGTTCTTCAACCAAGTAATCAGACGTCGTGTTCTTCTCTTCTACAGAACCTTTTTTGTCCTTTGCACCAGTCATGTAAAGCACTGATTCCATAAAAGAAGTCTTGCCACTGCCGAGATAACCTAAGACAGCGATGGAGCGAATCTTGTCAATGTCATATTGTTTCATCAACTTGCACTTCCTTCCACATTATGGTTGAACCGATTTTTGTATGCCCTTTCATTATAGCAAAATTCGACCCTTTTAAGCAATGTTTCATAAGAATTTTTATCTTTATGGTTTTTTAAAAGAAAAAAGAAAAAAACTTACCCGCGTAGCGAGTAAGTTTGAATGGTTCTATTTACATTGTCTTAGCCACCAAAAAAAGTGGTGTTCAAAAGATTTGATGACGCCTTCTTGATCCATTAAATTTACAATGAAAAATTGTTGATCATGCGCGTTTTCAACATTAAATGATTGAAACATCCGTGATATCATATCAGCCATGTAAATGACTGCGTCGATTGATGTCTTTTAGTAACAGCCGTTTGATTAATGGGATGTGTTATCTTTAAGAGTCGTTCCAACATCTGTTTTTGTATCAAGATGTTGCATGAACACTTAAATCCATAGACAATAAACCGTTTAAACCTATAAAAAAAACTTACTCATTCTAGAGTAAGTTAACAAAGTGCTATATGGTGACCCGTACGGGATTCGAACCCGTGAATGCCAGCGTGAAAGGCTGGTGAGTTAAGCCGCTTCTCCAACGGGCCATAAAAATGGCGCCCCAGCTAGGATTCGAACCTA
>PWKX01000203.1 GCA_003559585.1 Mollicutes bacterium
GAAAAAGACTCATAACCGCCATATTCGCACCATTTTCAACCAAAACCAGTTTAAAAGACTGGTTTTTTTAAATGTTTGAACACTTAAAGCCTTTTTTTAACCGATATTTTAAAAAAGACACCTTAAGCTGAAGTGCTAAACCCTCACGAACTTAGTATGATGTGGTTAAAAAAGGAGGGCTATTATGTTAAATCAAGTTATCTTAGTAGGCAGACTCGTCTATGACCCGGAATTAAGAACCACCGATGATGGTAAAAAAGTCACCACCATCACCTTGGCGTTGCAGCGCACGTTTAAAAGCGCTGAATCAGGGACCTATGAAACCGATTTTATTCGGTGTACCTTATGGAGTGGCATCGCTGAAAACACGGTACAGTATTGTAAGAAAGGTTCAACCGTCGGTGTGAAGGCACGTTTAGCACAAAGGTTTTACGACATCGATGAAGAAAAGTCGTTTTCCTACCCTGAAGTGATTGCTGAGAAAATCACATTCATCAACACAAAAACAGCACACAACAATGCGTCATCATAACAACATAAAACATCCATATAAATGGGTGTTTTATTTTTAATTGCGACTCTGATGTGTGGTATAATAAAGCAAGTGGAGGTGCTGATATGGAACAATATTTAACATTTTTAAATCATATTTTAACGCATGGACAACAAAGGTCTGATCGCACAAAAACCGGCACGATTTCAACCTTTGGTTACCAAATGCGATTCAACTTAAACGATGGGTTTCCTTTAATCACAACAAAAAAAGTACACTTAAAAAGTGTTATCCACGAATTGTTGTGGTTTATCAAAGGTGAAACCAACATCCGTCCCTTGGTACAAAACGGTGTTAGAATTTGGAATGAATGGCCGTTTAAAACCTACCAAAAACATCAAAGCTATCAAGGTGAAACCATCTCAGAGTTTGTTGAGAAAATCAAAACCGATGAAGCTTTTGCCAATCAATTTGGCGACCTTGGCCCTGTATACGGGGCTCAATGGCGTAATTTTGAAGGCAAGCATGGCTCACGCGATCAACTTACATGGTTGCTTGAGGAAATGCGCACAAACCCAGATTCAAGGCGTTTGATTCTAAGCAGTTGGAACCCACCACTCATCGATCAAATGGCCTTGCCCCCTTGCCATACCTTGATTCAGTTTTATATTCAAAATAACCGTTTATCGTGTCAACTCTATCAACGCAGTGCGGATGCGTTTTTAGGCATTCCTTTTAACATCGCATCCTACGCCTTATTAACGATGATGATTGCCCAAACCCTAGATTTAGAACTTGGTGATTTTGTTCATAGCATTGGCGATGCCCATATTTATCTAAACCATCTCGAACAAGTTAAAACACAACTTAAAAGAACCCCTTATCCCTTACCAAAGATGCGGATCAACCCTGAAGTGAAAGATTTGTTTAACTTCACCTATGATGATTTCAAATTAGAAAATTATCAAGCACACCCGCACATCAAAGGCAAGGTGAGTGTTTAATGATTGCACTCATAGTGGCCATGGATAAGCAAGGCTTAATTGGGAAAGAAAACGCCTTACCTTGGCATTATCCGGAAGATTTAAAATATTTTAAACGTCAAACTTTAAACCATACAGTCGTGATGGGGCGAAAAACTTATGAATCCATCATTCAAGTCTTAAATAAACCATTGCCTAACCGCGATAACATCGTATTAACCACGCAAGAAAAGTCATTTAAAGGCGCGCGTGTGATTCATGATTTACAGGCGTTCTTAGAGACCATCCCAGCTGATAAAACCGTTTTTATCATTGGGGGACGTTCCGTCTATCAAGCCGCGTTACCCTTTGTAGACCGTTTATACATCACCCATATTAATCAAACCTTTGAAGGCGACATGTATTTTCCTAACTATGACCACGCAGCTTTTCAAGTCGTTAAAGAAGACGTCGTTGGTGACTTGGCTTTTAGTGTTTATGAAAGAAAGGGGGATCGCCGATGATCACAGCACTGTTTACCCTCATCGTCCTACTAAGCACCACCATCGCCATTACCTTGTTTGATGCTTGGCTTTTAGAAGCCAGTGCGATATGGTGGTGGTTATTATCACTTGTGATTGGCATCTTGATGGGTGCGTTGTTTATTGTGTTGTTATTGTTTTTATATGGACGTTTTCTAACGGGTGATCAAACAAAAAACATGCGTAATCACCGCTTGATTAACAGCATCATGCGTTTGGTCTTGCGGTTGTTGCGAACAAATATGGTTATCACAGGAGAAGAAAACATTCCTAAAGAACCGTTTATCTTAGTTGGCAACCATCAAACCAACTTTGATATCATTGCCATTAAATCAGTCATTAAAGACCAACCCTTAATCTTTGTGGCAAAACATACATTGTTTAAATGGCCTTTGCTTGGTAGACTCGTGTCACTACTCGGCAACATCCCCATCGAGCGATTAACTGATCGAAGCGCGGTGAAAGCCATCATTGCCGGCATTAAAAAATATGAAGCCGGTGTACCCGTCGCCATCTTTCCAGAAGGCCAACGCTCTTTTAGTAATGAGATGTTGCCATTTAAAGCGGGTGCTTTAAAACTGGCAACCAAACCAAAAGCGCCGATTCTAATCGTCACCATTCATGACTTTAACCGCATATTATCATGGTGGCCATTACGAAGAACCCGTGTCCACATGCATTTTCATCCAATCATCGAACCAAGCTTTTATGAATCGATGAACACACAAGCGTTAAGTGAGCATATTAAAAACACCATTCAAACAAAACTAAACGCGTATGAAACAGCATGAAAAAAATAAAAAAACATGTTAAGATATTGATACCTTAAGAAAAGGAAGTGATTGTATGCGCATGGTTGATATCATTGAAAAAAAACGTGATCAACATGCTTTAACCAAAGACGAAATTGAATTTTTCATCAACGGCTACACCAAAGGGGACATTCCTGATTATCAAATATCAAGTTTAATGATGGCGATATACTTTAACGGGATGTCTGATGATGAAGCAACCCATTTAACCGAAGCGATTTTAAACAGCGGTGATACGATTGACTTATCATCTATCGCTGGTACTAAAGTTGATAAACATTCAACCGGTGGTGTTGGCGATAAAACAACCTTAGTCTTAGGTCCTTTAGTCGCCGCATGTGGCGCTAAATTCGCTAAATTAAGCGGTCGTGGCTTAGGTCATACCGGTGGCACACTTGACAAATTAGAAAGCATCAAAGGCTTTAACATCAGCCTTAGTAACGAGGCTTTCATCAATCAAGTCAATGACATCAACATCGCTGTGGCTGGACAAACCAGCCAATTGGCCCCCGCAGACAAACTGCTTTATGCCCTGCGCGATGTGACTGGCACCGTGCCTTCCATTCCACTCATCGCGGCTTCGATTATGTCTAAGAAGTTAGCCAGTGGGGCCGATGTGATTGTGCTTGATGTGAAAATTGGTGAGGGCGCCTTTATGAAAACCTTAGAAGATGCCAAAGCGTTGTCACGCATCATGGTTAAAATTGGAGAAAACTTCGGTAAAAAAATCATTGCCTTTATCACCGATATGAGTGAACCACTCGGCTTTGCAGTGGGAAATAAACTCGAAGTGGTTGAAGCGATTCAAACCTTACAAGGCAACGGACCAAAAGACTTACATAAACTGTGCTTAGAAATTGGGGCTTACCTCGTATATCATGCGAAGTTAACCGAATCCTTAGATCAAGCACGAGAAATGATCGAACAAAAGATTCAAAACTTAGAAGCCAGTGACATCTTTAAAACCATGTTAGAAACACAAAACGGCACTTATCCTGATTTAAACGATTACATTCACACCAAAGGCATTATCAGCGTAAAAAGTGAATCAAGCGGGTACGTGAAAAAACTCAACGCCCTAGACATTGGCTTAGCCGCCATGCGCTTAGGTGCAGGGCGCGCAACCAAAGATGACACCATTGACCCTGATGTGGGCATCGTACTCAATAAAAAAGTTGGCGATAAAGTTGAAAAAGGTGAAGAACTCGCCTATATTTACAACAATAAAGACGACATTACCGAGGAAGTTAAAACTGTTTTAAATGCCTTTACCATCACCACAGAATTTCAAGAGAAAAAGCCACTGATTATTGAAATCATAGATTGAAGGTGAGACCATGATCGATAGCATTCATTTTTATAAAACGTACGATCTAAATAACGTTAAACTGTTTTACGGTGATATTTTAAATTTACCGCTATACAAAGACCAAGGGAAATGCTTGATTTATGACATGCATGGTCACGGGAAAATAGGCTTTTGTACACACCATCCTAAACTCATGCCATCCTCAACATGCATCACGTTTGTTTATGAACGTAAAATAGACGTTGAAAAGATGCATAAGCATTTAAAAAGTCGTGCCAAAGAAGTGAGCGCACCGACATTAAACGAAGCCTTTAAAATCTATCATTTTTTCTGTAAAGATTTTGATGGGCATACCTTAGAATTTCAAACCTTTTTAAATTAGTGTTTTTGTTGAAAACAGTGATAAATATGATATACTTTACATGTCGATAAAATCTTGGGAGCTTAGAGTACTAGGCTGAGACATTCTTGATACTAGAATGAACCTTACCTGATCTGGGTAATGCCAGCGTAGGATGTATAAACTTAAGACTTTTTGAGTTTTATCCCACGCGGATAAAACTCTTTTTTTAATCATTGGAGGGATTACATGAATTCACAAACTTGGGACAATTCAAAAATTGTTCATCGCATGACAGAAATAGCTGTGCTTATTGCCATGGCCACCGTTTTAGAAATCGCATTTTCATGGATACCACGTCAGCCGCAAGGCGGTAGTATATCCATCTCGATGTTACCGATTTTAGTGTTAACCTATCGACATGGCATCAAAATTGGA
>PWKX01000152.1 GCA_003559585.1 Mollicutes bacterium
AATATTGAAAGATAGGTAAACTTAACGTAAAATTAATGTATCTATTTGTTGAGGTGATTGCCGTGGCAACATTAAAAGACATCGCAAAAGCTTGTCATGTTTCGGTTTCGACTGTGTCTAGAGTTTTAAACGATGATCAAACACTAAACGTCTCTGATTTAAAGCGTAGTAACATCATTAAAACCGCTCAAAAAATGAATTATGTGAAAAAACATAAAAACTTACGAGATAAAAAACACATCGCTGTGGTGTTATGGTATGACACCAACCAAGAAATTGAAGACCCTTATTACATGGAAATTCGTCACGGCATCGAACAACAAGCCAAAGAGAAAAACATCTATATCATGACCTTATACAAACAACACGATACCTACGATTATCAGGCTTTAAAAGATGTGGATGGTTTAATTGCCTTAGGTAAATTTACATCTGAGGAAGTCCGTGCTTTTAAAGACAAAACCAATCACATCGTTTTTGTTGATAGTGTTTTTGAACCAACACACTATGATAGTGTCGTGATTGATTTTGATCAAGCAATGGATTCGCTTTTCAATCACATTAAGCAACACGCTTATCAATCGATTGGGTATATCGGTGGGTATGAACCCTATACGCAACAATCAAGTGTATTAGAACCAAGAGCAAATTTGCTTAAACACTATTTAATTAAGACAAACCAATATGATGCAAAACACATGCATTTTGGGACCTTTGTTAGTCAAAGTGGTTATCAATTGATGCAACAAGCCATCCAAGACGGTAATGTAGCCGGTCTTTACATCTGTGCCAATGACTCAATTGCTTTTGGGGCGATTAAAGCTTTACTTGAAAACGACATGAACATCCCTGATGATGTTAGCATCATTGGCTTTAATGATATCGCACAAGCAGCCTATATACACCCTTCATTAACCACTGTAAAAATTCACACAAGCGCGATGGGTAAAGAAGCCCTTTCGTCTTTATTAGACCGGATCAACGATCCTGATAAAATTCCAATTAAAAAAGTTTTACCAACCAACCTTATCGTTCGTCAATCATCGAAGAAAGGAGCGTTTTAATGATAGAATTCGACCAAGAGAAACAACTTTTTAGCCTTCATACTCAAAATACAACCTACATCATGGGCATCGCCTCAACCAAACACTTATTACACTTATATTACGGCGAAACTCTTTCATCCCCTTCATCACAAGATACTTTTTTAAAACAACCACCCTTGCCTTTAGGTAGCAGCACCCAATATGAAGACAAAGACGATGTTAATTTAAATCATCTGCCTTTAGAAGCCCCTACTTATGGAAAAGGTGATTACCGTGAACCGTTGTTGCATATTGAAAATCATGAAGGTTACCGCAGCATGGACTTTTTGTATCACGACCACGAGCTCATCCATGATTTTCACATTAAAGGCATGCCACAAGCACCTAAAAAAGAAACCTTGAAAATCACATTAAAAGAAAAAACATTTGGCATTCAATTAAACCTTTACTACTCTATTTTCAAAGATGAAAACATCATCATCCGTAGTCTAAGTGTTCAAAACACAACACAACATCCTTTAGTTTTAGACCGCGCATTAAGTGCTAATGTTGATTTTTTAACATCACATTATGATCTACTCACATTAGATGGCGCTTGGATTAAAGAACGTCATATTCAACGACATCCACTTAGATATGGCATTCATAAAATCGACAGCAAAAAAGGCGTTTCAAGTAGTGATCACAATCCGTTTTTTGCACTCTTAGACAAAGAAGCTGGTCAAAACTTTGGATCAGTTTATGGATTTAATCTTATTTATTCAGGCAATTTTGAAGCCAATATCGAAATCAGCCCTCATGATTTATTGCGCGTAAACCTTGGCATTAACAGCTTTGATTTTAAATGGACATTAAAGCCAAACGAACAATTTTTCACACCAGAAGCTGTCTTGACCTATGCAAACACTGGGCTAAATGGGATGCGCCAAAACATGCACACATTTATCAATCAGCATCTCAGTAATCAGCAGAAAAAAAGACCCATTAAAATCAATAACTGGGAAGCCACATACTTTGATTTTAACGAAAAAAAGTTATTAGCCATCGCCAAACAAGCAAAAAAATTCGGGATTGAATGTTTTTGTCTCGATGACGGGTGGTTCGGAGCACGTGATGATGATACGTCCTCTTTAGGTGATTGGCATGAAAACAAAAAGAAACTACCCGGCGGTTTAAAACGTTTAAGCCAAAAAATAAAAAAATTAGACTTATTGTTCGGTCTTTGGGTTGAGCCCGAAATGATCAGCCCAAGAAGTACCCTTTATCAAACACATCCTGATTGGGCCATCAAACACCCAAACATCAAACCATCTTTAGGCCGGCATCAGTTAGTGTTAGATCTATCCAATCCCAAGGTTGTAGATTATCTTTTTGATACGTTAAGTTCATTGTAAAAACGGGCTCAAGTTGATTATGTTAAATGGGATATGAACCGTAACCTTTCTGATCTATATTCTACCCATGCATCGATAACACACCAATCTCACTTAGCACACAGCTATGTCTTAGGACTATACGCCTTACTAGAAAGATTGAAAAATTCCTTTCCTGATATACTATTTGAATCCTGTAGCAGTGGTGGGAACCGCTTTGACTTAGGCATGCTTTATTATATGCCACAAACATGGACAAGCGACAACACTGATAGCTTTGAACGCTTAAAAATTCAACAAGGCACAAGTTTAGCTTACCCGTTATCAAGTATATCAAATCATGTCAGTGATGATGTGTCTCATCAAGTCTTAAGACACACACCCCTTGAAACAAGATTTAATGTCGCTTGTTTTGGGGTACTAGGCTATGAGCTGGATTTACGCAAACGTTCACGGTTTGATGTTAAAGTGATGAAAGCGCAAATCGCCTTTTATAAACAACACCGGACACTCTTTCAAACCGGCAGACTCTATGAGTTACAAAGCGATGAAGGCTATCAGTTCATGGTGGTCTCAGCCGATAAAACAAAAGCGATTCTCGGTTTATTTCAGGGACTCATGCCAGTCAATCCCGGTCATCAAACGGTGAAACTTAAAGGGTTAGACCCAAACAAAACATACCACATCCAAAACCGGAAACAATACGAAAACATCAAACGGTTTGGTGCCTTAAGTCAACACGCGCTTCCTATTAAACTAAAACCGCATGGCATGCTTTTTAATTGGATTAGCAATATTTACCGCTTTGAAGTTGAACGGTTTGAAACCACTTTGAGTGGTGAGACACTCATGAATCAAGGATTACACCTATCCCCACGTTTTACCGGAACAGGCCATCATGCATCGATGCGTCTTATGCCGGATTTTAGCTCTAGACTATATGTGATAAAGGAGACGCATGATGGAGACACTATCTAAAACAACTACCATTTCAAAAAAACACAAGTTTATCTTTGCGTTTGGAGGTTTGGGAAAAGACGCGATGTTCGCCATGAGCACCGTTATGGCTTTTTATTTTATTGATATCATTGGCATATCACCTTTGTTTATCGGTACCATGATGATGATAGTCCGCGTTTGGGATGCCATCAATGACCCCATCATGGGTGGTGTTGTTAGTAACACCAACACACGCATGGGAAAATTTAGACCATGGATATTGATTGGTTCATTCTTAAATGCCATCATCTTACTGTTTATTTTTTTAAACCCTGATTTACCAGCTGATTCACTACGCATGTATGCTTATGTCACTGTTTTTTATACCTTATGGGGCATGAGTTATACCTTAATGGATATTCCGTTTTGGAGTATGATTCCGGCCCTTTCACAATCACAAAAAGAACGTGAAAACATCACCGTTTTAACCCGTTTATTTACCAGTATTGGCTTTTTCATCATCTCTGCAGGCTATTTACAGTTATCGGAAATATTAGGTGGTGGAGACAATGTTGAGGCTCAAGCACGTGGTTTCTTCTTCTTAGCGCTCATCGTCTCACTTGTTTTCTTCTTTAGTGAGTTGCTTTTAGCTTTAAAAGTCAAAGAAAATGTCACGCTTAAAAAAACACAAAAGGTCAGTTTGAAACGGATGTTTCAATTACTCAAACAAAACGACCAACTATTAACGGTAATGGTGGTTGTGTTGATCGCTAACTTTGTTCTTTATATCACAAGTGGGATGGCCATTTACTATATTCTATATGACATAGCAAGACCTGCTTTATTTGTCGTTTTTATTGGAATTGGTGGTGTTTTACAAGTCCTTGGTTCGTTGATTTTCCCCGTGTTTAAAAGATACTTTACCCGCAAGCAAATATTTAACGGTTCTGTGATATTGCAAATCAGTGGCTTTTTATTATTATTTTTCAATGCGTTTTTCTTTGAAAACTCCACAGAACTGGCGCTTTTATTTACATTTGGTAGCTTTGTTTTTATTGGACAAGGCTTACAAATGGTATTACAAACCGTGTTAATCTCAGATACGGTTGAGTATGGTGAATACCACCAAAAAGAACGCTCTGAAGCGTTAGCTTTTAGTGTTCAAACCTTCATCGTTAAACTCGCAATGGGACTAAGTTTAGGGGTGATAGGCTTAGGACTTGAAATTTTTCAGTTTGTACCAGCCATTGACGATGTGCGTCAACCACAAGCAAATTTCACCATCTATGGCATGCGTATCTTAATGTTTGTTGTGCCTGTAATTGGTCTACTTCTATCTTTAACCGTGTTCAATAAAAAACACACATTAAATGAAACAGCTTATGCAAATATTGTTGCTAAGTTAAAGGAGCGTGAAGCATATGATAAAGACGGCCCTGAACTTTAATTGGCAGTTTACTGAAGGTTTTAAAGAATCATATCTAAAGCAATCCTTTACTGGTGAAAGCGTTGATATTCCACATACTGTAAAACATATTCCTAAAAATTATTTTGATGAAAACATCACAAAAATGATATCAACCTATCAAAAAACGTTTTCTTACGATTTAAAGACAAATAGACGGCTTTTTTTGCGCTTTGAGGGCGTGATGTCTAAAGCAGTCGTGTACCTAAATGAACAACCAATCACAAAGCACATCGGTGGATACACACCCTTTAGTGTTGAGATTACAAACACTCTAAAAGCAGATAACCGTCTCACCGTGGTTGTTGATTCTCAAGAAACCCCTGATCACCCCCCATTTGGTCACGTGGTTGATTACTTAACTTATGGCGGCATATATAGAGAAGTTACATTAATCGAAACCGGCCCAGATATGATCGAACACCTATTAATTGATGGCGATGAGCACACATTAAACCTAAGAGCTCAACTTAATACAACAACAAACTTATCAAGTTGTGTCTTTAAAATTTTTGATGGTGAACAAGTCATGCAAACATATCACGCGTCTATCACTGATCAAAGCGTGTTTTTGACCGAAAAACACACCTTAAACGTATGGTCTTTAACGCATCCGAAATTGTATACCATCAAAGCGTATATTAACCAAGAATGCATCTATAGCGATCGCTTTGGTTTAAGAACCATTCGTGTTGATGAGAACGGTTTTTATCTAAATGGAGAAAACATATTTCTACGTGGTTTAAACCGACATCAGTCTTACCCTTATGTTGGTTATGCTTTGCCAGCATCGGCCCAAAGAAAAGACGCCGACATGTTAAAAGATGATTTAGGTCTTAACATAGTTAGAAGTTCTCACTATCCACCAAGCAAACATTTTTTAAACCGTTGTGATGAGATTGGTTTACTTGTTTTCACAGAACTACCAGGCTGGCAACACATCGGTGATGAAACTTGGCAATCCCATGCTTTAAATGACTTAAAAACAATGGTTATCAATGATTACAATCACCCAAGCATCGTCATCATTGGAACACGCATCAATGAAAGTGATGACCACGATATCTTTTATCAAAAAACACAAGATTTAGTTAAATCAATTGACACCTCAAGACCAACCGGTGGGGTTAGAGTATTTGCCAAAAGCAATCTGTTAGAAGATATTTACACCATGAACGACTTTACCCATCATGGCGACAATGAAGGATTAACAAACAAGCGCAACATAACCAAAAAAAGACACCCTTATTTAGTCACAGAATATAATGGGCATATGTTTCCAACCAAGGCCTTTGACAATGAAGAACGACGTATTGATCACGCTTTAAGACACTTTAAAGTATTAGATGATGCCTACAAGATGAACGGGTTAATGGGTGCCATAGGGTGGTGTATGAACGATTATCACACCCACCAAGCCTTTGGCAGTAACGATCATGTATGTTATCACGGTGTTTTCGATATGAACCGCAACACGAAATACGCAGCCAGTGTTTATGCTTCACAAGGGGATAAACCATACTTAAACGTCTTATCTAATATGCACATTGGCGATAGAAGTAGTGGTGTGTTAAATCATGTTGTGGTCGCTACCAATTGTGATAAAGTTGAATTATACAAAAACGACCAACTGATAGGCACACACTTTCCTTCAAGTACGTATTCTCATTTACCGCACCCTCCTGTGATCATTAAAGATTTTATCGGTAATCAAATCGAAATCAATGAACCCTTTTCCAAAAAAGACGCCAAACGCATTAAAACCATCATGCTTTATATGATGAATAACCATTTAAACATGCGTCTACGTGATAAAATCACCTTTGCATATATACTGAAAAAATATAAAATGTCTTACGCTGATGCGGTTAATTTATACACAAAATATGTCGGTGGTTGGGGCGAGGTTTCCACCATCTACCAGTTTAAAGGTTATCAAAATAATCAAGTCGTGGTTGATGTTAACAAAAGACCGTGCGATGATTATCACTTAAACATCAGCGCCGATGAAAACACGTTATACCACAAAGACACCTATGACGTCACGCGAATCACCGCCTCATTAATCAACCGTTTTAACGACCGTGCACATTATGCTCATGCGGTCATCTCCATTGAAGTAAGTGGTGATATTAAATTGATAGGTCCTTCTTCACGAGCTTTACAAGGTGGCATTGAAAGTTTCTGGATTCGCTCAATCAAAAAAGGACACGGCAAAGTGACCGTTCACTCTCCACAATTTGAATCTGTATCAATCGATATGACCATTTCCACCTAATCATTCCGCACGAAAAAAGCACGCCTCAGCGTGCTTTTTTAATGAGATTCTTGCCCATTTTTTTAAGACAATAGTGTTATTGTGTTACACCAATGATTTACGTAAATTGGATGCGATGTCTTTAGTCTTTCAACGACATTGTTGCCACAACATCAACACCTGTATCAAATACGTTGGATAAGATGACATCTCCTAAATTAACAGGGATCTTTATTTCAACGCTTTCAAGCAAATCCATTAAATCAAACAATTTTTCTTTTGGAATGGCGTCGGTTGTTTTAACGGGCAGTCTTCTTTGGTGAATAGAATCGATGTTGACTGTTGTTGTCAGCATTCTTGTAGGGTTAAGCAGTTCTTTTTTGGCATAACGCTCACCACGTTTACATTTGTTGTTTTGAACTTCATGGGTTTTTGTGTCAATGCTAACATGACAGCCCACAGGGCAAACAATACAAATCATCTCTTTTTTCATTGACTGACCACCTCAAAAAGAATGCTGATGGGACCACTGTGTTTTAAGTGTTCTTTTTTTATCTTAATTTTCTCCATTTCCGCTGGGACCACAAATTTTGCTTTCTCACTGAATAACAAGGTTTCACCTTGATAAACATGAAATTTACCTGTTAAGGCGTTTGTGGTTGTTCTAAGTGATAAAACAACTTCGTTAAAGTCATCATCCATATCTAAGGTTTGCGGTAGAATATAAGAAATATTCGATGAAGGGGTTACATACAAAGTGTTCTTAGAACGTTTTTTGTTGTTTAAAATGTAAGCTTTTGCTTGTTGACCTGCTTTGGTAGATTCTTCGGTTACAAAATCAACCAAATCATGAACATGTAGTGCATTACCACAAGCAAACAAACCTTCAACACTTGTTTGGTAAGTCTGATCGACGATCGCACCACCTGTTTTCTTCGATACTTCAAACTTCAGTGAATCAAACATGTTGATATCAGGGATCAAACCAACTGATAATAATAAAGTATCAACCTCAAAGGTTTTTTCTGTTCCTTCAATATAATCGAAATTCTCATCTACTTCACTAATTGTGATACTTTCTAATACAGATTTACCTTTTATGTCGCTGATTGTATGCGATAGATATAGTGGTATGTCAAAGTCATGTAAACATTGAACAATATTTCTTGTTAAGCCATTAGAATGCGGCATCAGTTCAGCCACACCTAATACCTCAGCGCCCTCTAAAGTCATACGACGAGCCATAATCAGACCGATATCGCCACTACCTAAGATAAACACTTTTTTACCTACCATATAACCATCGATGTTTAAATGGCGTTGAGCACTGCCAGCAGGCATGATGCCGGCTGGTCTATCACCAGGCAACTGAATGGCGCCTCTGGTTCGTTCATAACAACCGCTACTGATGATTGTGCTGATAGCTTTAATGCGGTGTTCACCTTTCTTTGTGTTCATAAGCATTAATTCAAAGGTGCCGTTTTCTTTTACCACATCAACCACCGTGGTATCTGTAAAGATATCAACATTTAGCCCGAGGACTTCTTCAATGCCTCGTTCTGCATATTCAGGGCCTGTAAGTTCTTCATTGTAATGATGAAGGCCAAATCCATTATGAATACATTGTTTTAAGATACCTCCCAGGGTTTTATCTCTTTCAATCAGACAAATGTTTAGTGATTTGTCATAAGCGCCTTTTAATGCGGCTAAACCAGCAGCGCCACCACCAATGATTACAATGTCATATGGCTTCATGATTTCACCTTCGTTTCTCGTTTTAGAATGTTGGACCCTTTTGCAAAATAGTTAATCTCAAGCGGGGTTTTACCGAGTTCTTTTGCTAGTATTTTAATGATTTGGTGTTCACAGTATCCACCTTGACAAATACCAGCCCCAGCACGCGCTCTTTTTTTAATGGCTTTAACCGAATCCCCTTTGACTGCTCGGTGAATATGGCGAACGATGTCACCTTCTGTGATTCGCTCACACTTACAGACTAAATTGCCATAACGTTGATCAGCCTTAAAGGCTTCTTGTCTTTCTGATAAACTCATATCATCGTATAATTTAATCGCTTGACGACGTGGATTGAAATGTTTATTGATTGGTAAGGTTTCTTGCGGTATGATCAACGTTTCAACCACGTATTTAGCGATGGCTGGTGCAGCGGTTAAGCCAGGTGAATCAATGCCTGCTACATGGATGAAACCAGGCTGTTCAAGCGATGGTTTTATATAAAAATCATGATGCGTCGATGAGGCCCTTACCCCTGAAAATGTTCGAATGGTTTGATGAAACGGAATGTTCTTAGCCAGTCTATTCGCGCCTTCTTTAACAACATTTATACCCCCTTTAGACGTTGATGCATCGTCTAAAGATGATTGTAGTTCACTGTTGGGGCCAATGAGAATGTTGCCATGAAACTGTGGAACCATTAAAACACCCTTCCCTTTTTCATCGGGCGTTGGATAAAGCGTGCGTTTTATAAACCCTTGTACACGTCTATCTAAAACTATGTATTCCCCTTTTCTAGGGGTGATGTGGTATTGAACGTTTTTTTCAACCATTTTAGCAATTTGTTCAGCATATGCCCCTGCAGCATTAATCACATACCGTGATTGATAGGTCGTTCCCTCGGCTGTTTTAATCACATAATACTCATCTTGTTTGTCAATTTTCTCAACGGTTTGGTTTTTTTCAAACAACACACCATTGTCTACAGCATTCTCAATCGATGCAATCGCTACTTCCCAAGGATAGGTAACTTTTGTGGTTGGCAAATTAAGGACTTTTGTCACAGAATCAGCTAAATTGGGTTCTAGTTTTTTTGCTTCAGCTTGATCCAGCAATGCCACTCCAGGCACACCATTCGTCTTAGCTCGTTCTAAATAACGCTCTAGTAACCCTTCTTCATCTTTATCGTGCGCGACCATAAACGCACCGTTTTTAAACAGTGGAATATCCAATTCTTTTTCTAATTGATCGTAGAGTTTATTCCCTTCAACATTCAACTTCGCTTTTAATGAACCTGGATCAGGATCATAGCCACTATGAATGATGGCGCTGTTTGCACTTGTGGCATGATTAGCTGCATCATTTTCTTTTTCAAGTAATATGGTTTTAACGTCATATTTAGATAATTCTCTTGCGATTAAGGCACCTGAGATGCCAGAACCGATGATTAAAAAATCGTATGTCATATTGATCATCCTTTCCATGATGTGTTGCTGATGGATTAAAAAGCAAAAGAGAAAAATGTCCATTTTCATGGCACACCTTTCTCTTTGTTCTCTTCAAAAATATTAGTTTGTATGGTATCAATGAAATATTTCAGCTGATAAACAGAAATCAGATACATATAAAAAGCCCGAAAAACACACTTGCGCATGCAAGATGATGTTTCCGGGCTCTAAGTCTCCACAGGAATGTTTATTAGCTTACTATATTTATAGCACATGAGACGATGAATGTAAAGAAAATGCCATATCTTTACCTTGTTTTTTTGATTGCTGTGTTCTGGTTTAAAAGCATGTTAATCACATGCTTTGCAATCGCAGGCGCTGCGGTGACACCTGGTGAGTCGATGCCGGCTACATGGATGAAGTTTGGGTATTCTTTTGAGCGTTCTATAAAGAAATCATCATCATCTAAACTAGAGCGCAATCCAGCATAGGTCTGAACGACTTGATCATATGGCAAATGATGTATCATTTGATTTAATGACGTTTTAATCTTAGCCATGCCCGCAGAAGTCACCAAAGCTTCATTTTTACTTTTTTGAGGGGTGTTTGTCGGTCCTAACCTAATCGTGCCATCAGGTTGTGGAATGGCTAAAATGCCTTTAGTGTTCTGTTTTGGTACTGGAAACAATGTGTGTTTAATCATACCCTGGTGCGAGGCTGGTAAAACCATGTACTCACCTTTTTGAGGTTTGATTTGATACGGCACGCGTGTCTCAACCATCGCCGCAATATCATCAGCGTGAATGCCTGCGGCATTGATGATTTGCTTTGTTTTAATCATTGAACCATCTTTTGTGTAAACAGTAAACCCATCATCAGCCACATGAATATCACACACACATCGATTGGTTAAAACCTTAGCCCCATGTTCTTTGGTTTTTTGAGCCAATGTTTGACAAAGCACCGTAGTATCTGCTGTCATGGCTGTTGGTAGCGCAAGCGCGCCTATCACCTGATTGCTCACATATTTTTCTGTTTGTTTAACAACATCAATAGACACAAAGTGTGCCGGAATTTTTCTTTGTTTCGCTTCCTTGAGCATATCATTTAATTCATTCATGTCGTCTTCATCTAACGCAAGCACATAAGCACCATTTTTTAGATGAGGTATATGCAATGTTTCTACCAACGATTGATACATTTCATTGCCTTCTTTGGCAAACCGTGCTTTTAAAACACCTTTTGATGGTGGAACCATCACGGGCGAATGAATAAGCGCACTGTTGTGTTTTGTTTGGACTTGCCCAAGTTGCCTTTCTTTTTCAAGTAAGACGATGTTGGCATGTGTTTTAGATAACTCATAAGCGATAAAAGTGCAAATCACTCCACCGCCAATAATCAAAACATCTTTCATCATTCCACCTCACATTAGAGCCATAAAAAAACGCAAAAAACATCAAGGTTTTTTGCGCTCTTAAACTCTAGCTAATTATTATATTGTATTTATATTATACCGTGTAGATTGATAAATCACAAGTTAAGTCTTTTCTCTTAGATAAATTGAATGATCGAACGCTATATAACGATTTTTTCCACTTCTTTTAGCTTGATACATGGCAAAATCAGCGTATTCAATCATGAGATGAATGTCCTTTGTATCCTTACCGTAAACGGCAAACCCGGCACTAAATGATAACAAATGTTCAACATCATTGATGATGATTGGCTGCATCACATGTTTACTTATTTGATCCCAAATATTTTCAAAAACCTTATCATCAATGTGGTCATAACCATGAAAATAAAGACCAAACTCATCGCCAGATATGCGCATGGCAATCTTGGGGTTTATGTTGATCTTCTGAAGTCTTTTAGCAAACGTGATTAAATACTTATCGCCAGTTTGATGGCCATATTGATCATTAACATCTTTAAAGTTATCAACATCAATGAAGCAAAACACACCCATGGCTTTGGGGGAGAGGTTGATGGCAAGCATCATTTCATCGCGATACTGATATCTTGAGGTTAAACCAGTTAGTGGATCTTTAATCAATCGATCGTTTAAAATTTTATTTAAATGGTTTAACTGCTGATTCATTTTTTCTGTTTCTCTTGTTTTGTTGACAAGTTCATTGTTTAATTTTTGTATTTGATTAAAGAAAAAATCTGATTTGTTGTGTGGTGATTTCATTTGCATGACATCAATAGAAATCACGTTCATAAATTGTTCGATTGGTTTTACAAATGAAGCTGGCACTGCGTGATCACTTAAAAAGACCAAACACCCTTTATTAATCGGTTTTATCCTTATATAAACCTTTTGTTCGTTTCGGTTTAAAACGTTAATACTAACTTTTTTTCCTTCATTTAAAACCCCATGAACCGTTGAATGATCTTCATCACGGATTAACGTTAAAAGTGATTGGGAAGGTTCTAAAGCATCACCAAAATAGCGATGTTTGACGTTACCCTTGGCATCTACATAATACAAACCATCAAACATTGGCTGCCTCGATGTTTTGTTTCGCCCAATCAATCAACAATTTGGCGTTTTTAGTTGACACGTCGACTGGCCAACGTTTCCAAATATGATTGGTTAGTGAAAAAGCTTGGCCCCCTACCGCAACTTTCACACCTGGATAAGCTGTTTTAATCGTTTCAACAAGTTCTTTACACAGCGATAAGTGCTGTGGCATGGTTACAGATAAAGCCACTAGATGCGGTTTATGTCTCTCAATACTTTTAAGAAGGGCTTTTTTAGGTACAGATGACCCTAAATAAATGCTGTCCCAGCCGTGATATTCAAATAAATCCGAGACCATACGTGCACCCATTTCATGTAGCTCGCTACCAACACTACATGATAATAAAGTATACCCAGATTTAGGCGTTGAAAAAATCATGTCATAAAATTGTGATAACACCACTTGGGTAATCGATGTCATATAGTGTTCTTGATCAACTGAAATTTTATTTTGATGCCACAAGGCCCCAATTTCATGCATCACAGGTTGTAAAATATCTTCATAAATCTCACCAAGGGCATACGGTTGATTGACTAAGGCTTTGATGTAATCAATGGCTTCTTTAGACGTCCCCTCCATCAATAACGACAAATACGTTTTACGCGCCACACCATAACGCCCACGTTCAAAACGACGCATTGGTTGCTTGTGATGATGGTTTTCTGTGGCTTTAATCGCTTTTTTGATATGCACATGGACAGATTCATAAAGCGACGCATCTAACACTTTTTTTAAAGCGTCATCCAACAAAGTATAATGCGTTAACATATGGTTTTTAACCTTTTCATAGCCAAGGTCTGGCATTAAATGAATCATCAAGTCAAATAACCACTTGGCATATCGTTCAAACAAGGCATCATCATCTAGTGTCACGGACACTTCTAAAAAACTGAGGTTATACATGATATCCTCATACATTTTTTTCTTACGGTAATCATCATAATCAGATTCTAGTGTTTTATCCTTATCAAAATGTTGATTGTATACATCATCAGCTACTTGTTGAAAAGATGATGATAACTCAGCGGTCAATAAGCCCATGGTCATCAACCCTTTCATGTGTGACTTTTTACTAATCGCTTATATGTATTAACACCTTTATTATACCACAATGTGGATGATAATCTCTTTTTAACTATATTGTACGTTATTGGTAAACCATCGTACGAAAATTTTGTATGTTAATCTCTATTTTTAGAGTATAATAAGCTTAAGGTAGAACCACAACACCTAGGGGGTAGATTTACAAAGGAATGCGGCATTGTACAACGTCAAAACGATGAGGTGAACCATGAAAAAAAATTGGCACATAATTTTACCATTTAGTTTAACGGGTTTACTACTAAGTTTAGTGCTTATCTTTCCTTATGGAAGAGACGGTCATCACAGCATCCTTTATTTATTTGCACTGGTGATTGTACTCACCGCTTTTATTGCACATAAAATCATGATTCCAATGGTTATACTATTTGTCATTGGTCATATGATTATCGACGGCACAACGCATGGACATCTCCCCGTTGAAACGTTGTTAGAATCGCTATTTCAATTATTGATTGCCACGGTCTTATACTTTTTCATTCGTGAACGGGTTAGAGAGAAAAAAGAAAAAAACCATATTATTAAAAATGTACAATACGGATTAGCCAAATTAAAAGGCATCCGCAATCAAGATAAAGTTTTTATAGATGCGGTGTTTTATCATGTCAATGATAACTTCGCTAAATTGTTTAATCAAGATAAACATGAGATCACCACCTTAAAACTAAGCACTTTTTGCGATGATATTAAACAAAACAAATATATGTTTAGTGAAGTCATTAAGAGCATCAATAGCTTCGAACCCATTGATTGTGAAATGTACTTAGAACACGTTAACAAATATTTTAATATATCAATTTTAAGACCTGTCAAAAACGAGATCTCTTTGTTTGTCCAAGACATCACCGCCTATAAAAAAAACCACCAAAAAATCCAATTTTTATCTCAACACGACGCCTTAACGGGTTTTTATTCTCGAACCCATCTAATGGATCGTTTTGAGTATATCTTGCAAAACATAAAAAACAAACTAGGGGTCGTCATATTTGATATTGATAATTTAAAACTACTAAACAATCATTTTAATGCCGAAGCTGGTGATCAAGCGATTAAAATGGCCGCCACTGTCATAAAGGCTCACGCCGATGAAGATTGGGAATGTTTTAGATACGGTGGTGATGAATTTGTCGTTCTTACAAGAGACATTAACGCAGATGTTTTACTTAAATATGCAAAAGACGTTGAATCTGATTTTTCTGGTAAAGCCGTTCATGATATCTCAATCACCCTTTCAAGTGGCATGGCCCTTAAATCTAAAGAAGATGATGATTTATCAGCGATATTCATTGAAGCAGAGAATGATTTATATAATAGAAAAACCATCTCTATGAACTCTTCTCATATTTTTATCTTGAAGATGTTATTAGAGTTTCTAACACAAAAGTTCAACTATGAAAAAGTTCATAGTGAAGTTGTGAGTGAACTTTCCTTACAGCTAGGGCAAACACTTGGACTCAATCATTTAGAACTTGAAGAATTAACCGTGGCTTCAATGTTTCATGATATAGGTAAAATCGCCATTCCTGATTCAATTTTAGATAAGCCCGGTAAACTAACATTTGACGAATATGAAATCATCAAAAAACACCCAGAAATCGGTTATAAAATCATTCAAACAGCCACACCATTTTCAAAACTAAGCAAATACATTTTGTATCATCATGAACACTTTGATGGCAAAGGTTACCCAAAAGGGCTTGAAAAAGATGACATTCCGCTTATCTCAAGAATCATCGCCGTCGTCGATGCGTATGAAGCGATGACATCAAACCGTTCATATAGACAAGCCTTGTCTCAAGATGAAGCCATCGAAGAGTTAAACCGGCACGCGGGCACACAGTTTGACCCAATCATCACTGAAACGTTTATTCATTCAGTCTTAAAAAAGAAGGTGACTGCACATGAAAAAGCTTAGTACTGGCATTAAAGGGCTTGATGATATTTTATATGGTGGCCTACCACAAGGTAAAATCACCTTTGTATTAGGCCGTGCCGGCACAGGAAAAACGTTATTATCTACACAATTTCTATACGAAGGTACCCTTGTTGGCGATACTGGTTTACTCATTTCTTTTGATGAACGTGTATCTGATTTGATAGACCACATTCAATCTGATCATCACGACATCAAATCACTCATTTTAGAACAATCACTCATCGTGGATCATATTTATTTTGATGATAACACGCATGCATTAGATGAACACTATACATTAGATGGTTTAAAACTGAGACTTGATACCCTTATCAAAAAATACGCTGTAAAACGAATTGTCTTAGACTCTTTTAAATCACTGTTTCAGAGATTTGAAGATTCGTTCAACTACAAAGTCGAACTCACTAGACTCTTACATTGGCTTAGAGATTTAAACATCACCACCATCATCACTGGTGGGATAGACAACGATGTTTTAGGCATTGAATCCTATATTGCAGACTGTGTGGTTTTACTAGACCAAAGAATACACGGCCAAATATCCACCAGACGCATGAGAGTCTTAAAATACCGTGGCAGTGATCACGAATGTAACGAATACCCTTTTTCAATCAGTTCTAACGGTATTTTAGTCTCCCCACTAAGCTCATTAAAATTCGACCATAGCGCATCCACTAAGCGCATTTCAACTGGCATTCAAAGCTTAGATGCGATGTTTAAAAACCAAGGATTTTATCAAGGCTCATCGGTGTTAGTATCTGGTGAAGCGGGTTCAGGCAAAAGCAGTATGGCAGCTCATTTTATTCATCAAGCTTGTTTAGATCAAAAAAAGGCACTGCTTTTCTTATTTGAAGAATCAGAAGCCCAAATCAAACGAAACATGCTTTCTATTGGCATTGACTTACAACCGTTCATTGATATTAACTTACTAAAAGTACACGCCGTTAGACCAACTGAAAAAGGGTTAGAAAAACACTTACTCAGTATGATCCACGCAATCGACACCTTTCATCCAAAGGTCGTTGTGATTGACCCTATCTCTGCCTTTTGGAGTAAAGATACCGATTTAGGCATTAAAGCGTTAATGACACAAATTATCGATTATTTAAAACGCAAACAAATTACCGGTATGTACATGCATCTCATGCATACATTAGATAGTTTACACAATGAATCAACACTGATTTCATCCTTAATCGATACGTGGTTAGTCCTAAGAAATCGCGAGGTAAAGAAATACCGAACACGAGATTTATTCATCGTAAAATCTAGGGGCATGGCACACGATCAAGCGGTTCGTTCATTTAAAATCACGGATAAAGGCATCGTCATCGAAAAAGACGAACCACGTGGATGATATGCAAGAGACATATGTCTTAACCTTATATATATTTGGTCAATCATTCATTAGTAACCGTGCGATAAAAAGTGTCCAACAAGTCTGCGATGAATCTTTAAAAGGCAACTGTCAACTCACCATCATCGATATCTCAGAAAACCCAGATATCACCATCACTGAAAACATCATTGCTGTGCCATTGCTTGTTAGAGAACGCCCCTTACCTAAACGCTTGATTTTCGGTGATTTAAACAATCTTGAACGCATTTTCAAAGGGCTTGAAATAACATAAATGTCATCTAAATAATTAGATATCACCTCACCACATCAAAAAAGAAGACACCTGTCTTCTTTTTTCTTATCAAACCAGTTTGTGAAAATATTATCCTATTTGTAAAAAATGACAATTGTCACTTTGATTGTCACATCACTTATGCTATACTCACGTCGTTCATTGAGCGTTTGAACCAGGAGGTAACCATGAACATATTTTTAAAATATATTACACGTACCATGTTAGAAAAGAAATTGCGTCTTGTTTTGTTTTTGCTTTCTATTGCCGTGGCAACCGGTTTGTTTTTTGCAAGCATCGGCATTGTTGATGTGGCTGTGAATGCCATTGGTGGTCAAGTCTTAAAACAAAGTGAAGACCGAACAATCTCAATTCAGTACAATCAACCAAATTCTTACTTTTCTTTAGACGAGATGAACACCGAGGGTATTAAAAACATACAAGCCAGTCTCATCTTACCCAGTGTCATGCAAAATATGAATCATGAACCGATTCGTATTCACGGAAGAACGCATGATTCCTTACAA